>NZ_CP034726.1:1500000-1616430 GCF_004359375.1 Acetilactobacillus jinshanensis
TTATTAAAAACGTAAACTCCAGTATTGATTTCGTGGATTGCCTGTTCAGCCTTGGTAGCGTCCTTCTGTTCAACGATCTTTTCAACGATACCAAGATCGTTACGAACGATTCGACCGTAACCAGTTGGGTCTGGTGCTTTGGACGTCATGATTGTAACGTCAGCGTGAGTATCATCATGGTAATTAAATAACTTTTCAAAGGTACTGGCTTTAAAAAGCGGGGTATCACCACTAACCACCATGGTGTCACCATCTAAATTCTTAAGGATCGGTTCAGCCTGTAAAACGGCATCCCCAGTTCCAAGTTGTTTCTTTTGAACAGCGTACTTAGTTCGATTACCTAATTCATTTTTAACGGCGTTTGAACCATAGCCGACAATCGTAACGATATTGTCCATCTTTGTCTTTTCGACCTGGGTCAAAACATGGTTCACCATGGTTCTACCGCAGACGTGATGCAAAACCTTATACAATTTTGATTTCATCCTGGTACCTTTTCCGGCAGCCAGGATAATTGTATTGCGGGTTTTCTTTGGCATTCTTAATCACTCCACTTCAATCTTTACGAAGTTCAAATAGCTAAATTAATTTTAGCATAAAAAGCGTCTCAACGTGATCTATTGACTATAACAGGCCCACCTGATGAAACGCGTTGGCTAATTTTACGTAAGTCTCAACCGATAACTTTTCGGGACGTAACATCGGGTTGACCTTTTCCTGAGTCAAGACTTTCTTAATGACTGGACGAGCGTCTTTACCAAACAGACTCTTCAGGTTGTTCTGGAAAGTCTTCCGGCGATGGGCAAAGCATCCCCTGACGAAGCCGGCAAAGGCATCATCCTCGAACACTTTCGTCTTAACGTCGTGGCGACGAGTTAAACGAACGATCGCTGACGTCACCTTAGGACTTGGATAAAACGCAGTCTTTGGAATTAAATTCGTGATCTTAACGTTATTCAGATATTGAATCAAAACTGAAATTGCACCAAAGGTCTTGCTACCCGGTTTAGCGGATACCCGTTCGGCAACTTCCTTCTGCATCGTTACGGCGATCGAACTAAAGCGAGCGTTACTCTTCATCAATTCCACGATGATCGGCGTTGTAATGTAATACGGCAAGTTAGCGACGATCTTTACTTTGCGAGAACTATCGAAGTCGTTTTTAATAATCTTCGGTAAGTTAGCCTTTAAAATATCCTGATTAATGATCTTAACGTTATGGTACTGACTCAACGTTTCGTGCAGGATTGGAATCAAATGCGAATCGATTTCAAACGCAATCACCTTATGAGCACGCTGAGCTAACTGTTCAGTCAAGCCACCGATCCCGGGACCAATTTCGATCACGTCGTCATCAGCCGTTAAGTTAGCAGCGTCCATAATCTCACGTAAGACGTTAAGGTCAATTAAGAAGTTCTGGCCTAAACTATGTTTAGCTTTTAAGTGATGTCGATTTAAAATGCCACTGGTTCTAGACGGCGTGGCGATTGCGGGAATGTTATTCATTCTGATCCTCCGTTTTCATCTGCTTCATTGCGTCATTAAGTTGTTTTTCGGTGATCCCAAACATCTGGAGCCGTTTTGATAACTGTTTACCGTTAACGTAGCCGATGTTCAAAATCTTACATAACTTAGTCCGACGAACTCGTGAATCAGGACCACCGATCAGGCCTAGCTTCACTAATTGGCTTTCTTTTAACTTCGGCTTCTCATTAACTCGTGCGGGATAAGCTTTAGCCAAAGCTTCCCGAATTACTTCTGGGGCAGCATGTTCAACACCTAATGATCCGGTACTATGTTTCGGTACCGCCTTATCACGTGGAATAAAAGCGTGTTTAGCGTTAGTTACGGCACGGGAAACGATCCTGCGAATTCGTTCACCTGAAAAGTCTGGATCGGTAAAGATGATGATGCCACGTTCCTTAGCCAATTTCTTAATCAGCTGAAGCGTATGCAATGATACAGCCGAGCCACGGGTTTCAATCGTGTCGGCATTCACGGCCTTATGGATTTGGGCGGTATCATCTTTACCCTCAACAACAATGACTTCTTTAATCTTTTTCATAGTTAATCAATACTCGATCCCAAATAAGCGACATGCGTTTTCGTACGTCGGTTCAGCAATCTTATCAGGAGTCGTGTCTTTTAACCGGGCAACGGCTTCAACAGTATACAGCACGTTAGCCGGTTCGTTCTGATGGCCACGGTATGGCATCGGTGCCAAACACGGGGCATCGGTTTCAACCAACATCCGGCTCAACGGTGTCATCTTAACGGCATCGTGAACGTCGTGAGCACTTGTAAAACTGGCAATCCCACTATATGAAACATCCATTCCAAGGCTTAAGAATTTCTTAACCCAGTACGGATTACCGTCGAAGCTATGGATGACACCACCAATCTGTTCAACGTGTTCAGCCTTCAAGATGTCATAAGTATCTTGAAACGCACGACGGGTATGAATCTGAACCGGTAAATGCATGGCTTTCGCAAATTCGATCTGTTTAGCAAAGACCTTTTTCTGGAGAGCGTGCTTAGTCTGGTTTTCGTAATAATCAAGGCCAATCTCACCAACCCCGACAACGGCTGGATCATGAAGCTGACGTTTTAACTTAGCTTCCTGGTCAGCGTTATAGTTCTTTAGTTCTTCGGGATGCCAGCCGATAATGGCGTAAACGCCTGGATATTGATGAGCGATCTTTAAAGCACTGTCGTTCATCTGTTCGTTAGATCCCGCAATGCACATTTTCTGAACACCCAACTTATGAGCGTGTTCAATGTAGTGCTTAACGTGACCCTGGAACGGCGTGTCATTTAAATGAGTATGCGAGTCGAAAAGTCGCATTGTATTCCTCCTGATGTTTAAAACATAAAGGGCCATTGATCATTCAGCCGATGATCAGTGGCCCAACGATTAAATTTATTGTAAGATCAAACCATTTTCTAAATGATTAGGAACGGTAACTAGTTCAACCTTGCCATCCGGATGCTGAACTGATAACAGCATACCCTGACTGATGGCACCACGCATCTTCCGTGGTTTCAGGTTGGATACGATAATTGCTTTCTTACCGACCAGTTTACTTGGATCTGGATACCACTTAGCAATCCCTGACAGGATCTGACGATAGCCATGGTCACCGGCATCTAAAGTAAACTTCAGTAATTTATCGGCACCCTTTAGCTTTGAAACGGCCTTGATTTCAGCAACCTTTAATTCGATCTTTTCGAATTTATCGAAACGAACCTGTTTCTTAGTTAAATTCAGCTTAGTGTTTTCTGGGCTGAACTTATCTTTATTAGCAGCTTCTTCTTTCTTGGCTGCAGCAGCCTGAGCCTTACGACCCTTCTGCTTATCAGATTTGGTCATACAAGATTGGATGTATTTAACTTCGGTCTTCTTATCTAGACGTGGGAAGATCGGAACACCCTTCTTGATGACGTGACTGTTAGCTGGTAAGTCCGATAACTTAGGATCGTTCAAGTCAACCGTTTGCCACTTAAGGCCTAACTGCTTAAAGATTCGCTTTGGTGCTTGAGTCATAAACGGACTAATCAATAAAGCGATTAAACGTAAACTAGCGGCTAAGTGAGCCATTACGGCATCTAATTGAGCCTTATCATCGTCTGATTTAGCCAATTTCCATGGCTGGGTTTCATCAATGTACTTATTAGTGTGGCGAACTAAGGTCCAAACGTCAGCGATGGCGTCTTGGAAACGACCGTAGTTATCCATGTCTTTCTGATAAGCCTTAACTGAATCTTGAGCAACCTTTTCTAATTCAGCGTCGTATTTAGTAACACCAGCTTGGTACTTAGGAACAATGCCACCTTCGTACTTGTTAATCATGGAAATAGTTCGGTTCAATAAGTTACCTAAATCATTAGCTAAATCATAGTTAACACGATCAACGAAGTCTTCCGGTGAGAAGCTACCATCATTACCGAACGGCACGGCGTCCAATAAGTAGTAACGGGTGGCATCTAAGCCGTAACGATTAATCAAGTCTTCTGGGTAGATGACGTTACCTAATGACTTGGACATCTTGCTGTTCTTCATCAATAACCAGCCATGGCCGATGATGTGCTTTGGTAATGCTAAACCTAAAGCATGTAAGATAATTGGCCAGTAAATGGCATGAAAACGAACGATTTCTTTACCAACCATGTGGATATCAGCAGGCCAGAACTTCTTGAATAAATGATCATCCTTACTGCCGTAGCCCAATGCAGTAATATAGTTGGACAGGGCATCGATCCAGACGTAGACCACGTGCTTTGGATTAGATTTAACCGGAACGCCCCAGTGGAATGAGGTTCGTGATACGGCTAAGTCCTGTAAGCCCGGCTTGATGAAGTTATTAACCATTTCGTTCATTCGAGAATGAGGTTCGATAAAGTCGGGATGTTCTTTATAGTACTTAAGAAGCCAGCCGGCGTACTTGCTCATCTTAAAGAAATAGCAAGGTTCGTGAACCAACTGAACTTCATGACCACTCGGTGCTTTACCACCGATGATCTTACCGTTTTTATCACGGTAAACTTCGGCTAACTGGGTATCAGTAAAGTATTCTTCATCGGATACCGAGTACCAGCCTTTATATTCACCAAGGTAGATATCACCCTGATCCTGTAACTTCTGGAAGATCTTCTGAACGGCTTTGACGTGGTAGTCATCAGTGGTTCGAATAAACTTATTATTTGAAATGTCCAATTTCTTCCAAAGGTTCTTAATATATGCCGCCATCTTATCAACGTAAGCTTGCGGTTTCATATGCTTTTTTTCAGC
The DNA here is from genome assembly GCF_004359375.1 of Acetilactobacillus jinshanensis. NCBI lineage: Bacteria > Bacillati > Bacillota > Bacilli > Lactobacillales > Lactobacillaceae > Acetilactobacillus > Acetilactobacillus jinshanensis. The sequence continues at coordinate 1,504,790 of NZ_CP034726.1, forward strand.
TTTTTGTTCGATCTTCTGACCATGTTCATCAGTACCGGTCAGAAAGAAAACATCATAGCCACGAGCTCGTTTGTAACGAGCTAATGCGTCACAGGCGATCGTGGTGTAAGAATTACCGATATGTAAACGACCCGACGGATAATAAATCGGGGTCGTAATATAAAATGTTGGTTTACTCATATGAATCATCCCTCAACGAGTATCTTATCAGTTACAACGATTATAGCATATTCAATCTAAAAGAGGTTCATTTGCCGAGGCTGTCGAGGCGCTAGGTGCTTGAAATGCAGATGAAGCAGATGTTTCAGTTGCATCGCGTTAGGTGCGGCATCTTTAGCAGAATTATTGTTAAAGATTACGCAGACCTCATGGGCGTCCTTTGATAATTGTTTAACCAATTTAGCAAGGTCCTTCAACTCCTGAGGGCTATAACGATACAGCGTCCTGGTTCTTCGCCAATTTTTGCCCTGGTGAAACCAGCCGTAACTATTCCGGCCATGCAGTCGTAAAACAATCAGATGGTGATTAGTGATTACCGGTAAAAACGGCACCCCGTTATTCACGTTATTAGGTTCATCAACGATCGCTTCGGTCATTCCGAGTCGAGCTAGTAATTCCGCGACCCACGTTTCGATCTTGCGGTCTCGGTACCAGCTCGGATTCCTAAATTCCACGGTAATCGGTAGTTTCGGTAAGCGTTTCCGAATTTCCTTTAGGTAATTCGCATTCTTTGAATTCCGTTGGAAATACGGCGGGAACTGAAAGAGAACCGTCTTTAATTGATGTTTCTTAATTAACGGTTCAACACATTTCTGAAACCGTTTAAACGCCATATTTCGTTCATCGGGTGTTGCCGGGTGATAATAATCATGCTTAGTCATCAACCGATTGGCCTTTAAAATGAACTGAAACTGAGCTGGAACCTGACGCTGCCAATTTTCGACAGTTGAAACCGGTGGAATTCGGTAAAACGGCATGTCGACTTCAACCGCGGGTAAATAAGATGCATACTGAGTCAACGTAGCTTTACTGTTAAAATCCTTCGGGTGATTCGTAAATAACGGGTGATCACTCCAGGTGGTCAGACTCAAACTAATCACGTTGAATCACGACCTTATGAACGACAAATTAACTTAACGGACGATGAACGGCATCTTTAAGGCTTTGAATAAGTCCTTGACCGTCTTTCCGTATAACTGCTGGATAAATAGTTCCGGCTTCTGTTTCCCTTTTGGTTCAGGAATTACAAATGAGTTCTGGCCATCCGTCTTACTAAAGCCAACGTAAGCACGGCGGTTAGTTTCAGCATCGTTTAATTCAGAATGATAGATGTTGAACAACTGATGAACCTGTAAATTCAACTGACGAATCGAGAAGACGCTAGTCAACGTTGTGTACGCGGTATTTTGTAACGGTGGTAATCCCCACTTCTTTAACTGGGCATCATAGGCCTTAAAGAGCTTAACAACGTTTCTGCGCATCCCGAATGGTGAATCGGTCGGCTTTTCAGTAACGACTTTATATAAATGTTCTGCAGCCTTTAAGGAAACCGGAAAATCCTTCATTAAACGTGGTCGAACAACTGGATACAAATTGCCGTAAAAGACGATTGCATCCAATAGAGTTGCCAGACGAACTTCCATTTCGTTATCAATCTTACCCTTTGGTTCGGGCTTGATCGAAGAATAAACACCCTTTAAGTACATCTTTTCGATGTCAGTTGTAATTAAGTGGTGCTTCCGTTGTTCATTGACCACGACAAAGTGGGCAATGATGTCATACAGTTCCATTCCCATAGCCTTTAACTGGACATCTAACTTCTGATTGCCAGTCGTTAAGGAGAAGAAGACCTGCGGAAAACCACGAAGAACCATTAATAAATGGAGTAGTTCGTGTGATGCCGTGTAATTTGGGGCACTCATGTCATTGATCTGAATCATGATGTTGCTACCATCCTGAACAGCTTGGGACTGGTCATGGCGAACAAAGCCACTCTTTTGATGGCCGATAAATTGAACTGAAACTTTACCTGGGAAGAACCGGTTTACCACGTTAAGTAAACTCTGGGTCTGGGCATTCGGTTTAAAATCACTCATATTTTCACCTGCTATTTCTATTGAATTTAATTAATCATTAATTGCGTGCTTAATAAGACCTTGACGAACTCCACAGTTGGAAAAGTGGACGTCATCAATGTCTAAGTGGTTCATCATCATCGTCAATGGTAATAACCCACCGATAATCACGCTGGCTCGGTTAGTTTCCAAACCGTCAACGTGTTTGCGCTGGGATAAATTCATTGCCAATAAATGACGATATTCTTTAAAGATCTGTTTACGACTAAGGCTGTAGCCACCCAACGCACTTGCGGGCTGGCTATCCCTTTCAAGGTTCATTCTGGCTAGAGCTCGGTGCGCACCACCTAATAAAATTAACGGTACGTGGTGGACAAATCGTAACCAACTGACTCGTTTAAGCCAATTATGGAAATATTCCTGGGCACCAAATAAGTTAGCGCCACTAACGTTATCGATTAAATGATAACGTTCTGTAATACTTACGGCACCAACGGGTAAGCTAATTAAATGATGTGATTGATGGTCAACATAGATAATCTCGATGCTTCCACCACCGACATCCATGATGACGTAACGCGGTGCTTTGATCTGATCTTTAACACCGAGATAATCACATTCAGCTTCTTCGGTCCCCGACAGAACTTTAACGTGAATGCCAATGGCATCGTAAACCATCTTCAAAAACGTTTTTTGGTTCTGGGCCTGACGAACTGCAGCCGTCGCAATCCCAATCACTTTATAATCATCAAATTTAGAATAAATAGTATGGAATTGTGTTAACGCCTGAATCGCGTGCCTCATAACCGTAGGCTGAAGAATTTTTTTAGGCCCCATGTCATGTGAGAGTCGAACGGGGTTTCGAAGTCGTTTAATTTCTTTGAAACTACCGTTAGGCTGACGTTTATTAATGGCCATTCGAATTGAATTCGACCCTAAATCAATAATTACTAGATTTTTCATTATATCGTTCCTTTGAAAAATCTACTTGTCAAAATAGTTAATTCCGATTGCGTCTTCAACCTGCTTTAAAGTGTGGTTAGCAACCACGTTGGCCTTTTCAGAGCCTTTCTTTAACATGTCGTAGACGGCACCTTTATTTTTAGCAAAGTGTTCACGACGTTCACGGATTGGCTTCAAGACAGCTTGTAAAACACTATTAAGGTAACGCTTGATCTTAACGTCACCTAAACCGCCGTGACTGTATTCCTGCTTCAACTTGTCAACCGTTGCGGTATCCTTATCAAAGGCATCTAAATAGGTAAAGACCGTATTGCCTTTAACATGACCCGGATCGCTAACGTGAACGTGGGTCGGATCAGTGTACATTGACATAACTTTCTTGGTGATCGTATCAGGATCATCTGATAAGTAGATACAATTATGTAAGGATTTACTCATCTTTTCCTTACCGTCTAAACCTGGTAAACGACCTTTGCCTTTCGGTGGGAAGTAACCCTTTGGTGAAACCAAGATCTTTTTGCCGTAAATTCGGTTAAAGGTGTGGACGATTTCACGAGTCTGTTCAATCATTGGTTCCTGATCGGCACCGGCTGGAACTAAGTTAGCTTTAAAAGCCGTAATGTCGGCAGCTTGGCTAACTGGATACATAAAGAAACCGGCAGGAACGCTTCGACCATACTTATGCTGACGAATTTCGGTTTTAACGGTTGGGTTACGACCCACTCGATCAATGGTTACCAAGTCCATGTAATACATGGTCAACTGGGCTAATGCCGGAATCTGAGACTGAACCACGATCGTCGACTTCTTAGGATCAATCCCAACGGCCAAGTAATCCAAAGCAACTTGAATTAAACTATCCTGGATCTTCTTTGGATCACGGGCGTTATCAGTTAAAGCCTGAGTATCCGCGATCAAGAAGTAACAATTATACTTGCCAGTGTTCTGTAACTTAACCCGGTTCTTTAATGAACCAACGTAATGACCGATGTGCAAACGACCCGTTGGTCGATCACCAGTTAAAATTACCTGTTTAGCCATCATTTAAGATCCTTTCATTAATATTTGAGTCTGAAAAAGCGCCCTATTTATTTGAATAACAATAGGACGCTTTACGCGCGGTACCACCTATATTGCGGTCATCCGCCACTTTAATAACGATAAGGGAATTACCCGTTAATCCATTTCGTTTCATCCGACCGTTTTCAGCTCCAGGCCTCTCTGTCAATTGTGACTCGACTACTTAATTTAACTTAATTCTATATAATCTTCAAAATTTTGTCAAAGTAGACGTTCGTTGACAACCGACGCTTCCGTATTTAGAATATTTCAACAGACTATCAATATAAATTTGAATTTAACGAACGCAAGGAGGTATTGATTTGAATTCAGACGAATACCATCGAGAACAACAACACGTGAATTTCGTTCTGCGTGAGATCAATCGTCAGATCAAATCAGTCCAAAACGAATATCAAAAGGCTCATAACTCAACCAAACAAGTTCTACAGAACTACGGTAACGATACCTCCGTTAACTATTTTGAAGTTGATGACCGTAACGAAACCATGGCCGAATTAGAAGAACAACGCTGGATGGCCAGTGAAGAAATGCGAGTCGAAAAAGTCGTCTACAATCACCTATATAAATTGGAACAACTTAAGGGCTCGCCATACTTCGGTCGAATTGATCTGAAATTTCCTGGTGAAAAGCACGCCTTAAAGCTCTATATCGGAACCGCATCGTGTGTGGACGCTCACGATCACTTTCTGGTGTTCGACTGGCGAGCTCCAATTGCCAGTGTGTACTATAACGGAACGTTAGGCAAAGTTGCGTACAAGACACCTGCCGGCCGTCAGGTTACCGATCTTAAAAAGAAGCGGCAGTTTTTGATCAAAGACGGCAAAATCCGAAACATGTTCGACACCAACGAAATCGTGGGTGACGAAATGCTTCAGCACGTCCTTGGCCAAAAGAACGATCACGTCATGCATAACATCGTCGCCACGATTCAGCGTGATCAAAACGACATCATTCGAGATACCAAGAGTGATCTCTTAGTGGTTCAGGGTGTTGCCGGATCCGGTAAAACATCCGCTATTCTTCAGCGAATTGCTTTCTTACTCTACCACGATCGGAAATCACTTAACGTCAGTCAGATCCTGTTATTTTCACCAAACCGACTCTTTAGTCATTACATCTCAGATGTCCTGCCAAGCTTAGGTGAACACAACATGCGTCAGGTCACGTTAGCTGACTTCCTGTCAAAACGTTTTGAAGGCCTCCGGGTCCAGACCATTTTCGAACGTTACGAAAGCAGTCACACCTTAAGCACTGAACAACTAAAGATCCGTAAATTTAAGAACAGTGCTGCCTTTATGAAGGCTGTTAAACGTTATTGCCGAAGTTTAAAGGCCGATCAGTTTGCCTTTTCTCAGATTCTGTACAACGGCCGGATCTTCTTTGGTAAGGAAACCATTAAACTTTTGTACGAAAGTCAGCCGGCCGCCGTTAAGCCCGCCGATCGGTTCTTAAACGTTAAAAATGATTTAATCACCATGCTGAAGAACCGAATTGATGCCGAAGCGGACACCAAACCGATTCAAAAACGGGTCGATAATTTAACTAGTGATCAATATAACGAATTCTTTACTACGACCCATGCTAAAGATATTCAGTCGATGTCAGGACAACGCCACTACATTGCCTACCGAATCGCCAAGAACCATTTGGCTCGAGTCTATAACGCAATCTTTAACAACGAATTCTTTGATCCTTATATTCAGTACCAGGACTTCTTAAAGCAAGTTAAATTACCTAATGACATCTCTAAAGCCGCCTGGGAAAAATCCATCAAGGAATTTAGTCATCAGTTAGAACTTCACCGTTTAACTTTGGATAACGCTACACCGTTGCTTTACTTACGAGATTTAATCACTGGTGAAGGTCTTAATCATGACATCAAGTACCTGTTCGTCGATGAAATGCAGGATTATTCGATTGCTCAATTAGTGTACATGAAGCACGCTTTTCCAAACGCCAAGCTCAACTTAATTGGTGATAGTGAACAGGCTTTATTTAAGGACGTTCAGGCACCACAAGAATTGTTAAAGCAGTTAAACAACGCGCTAACCGCTCAGCATCCCCGTTTAATCAAACTGAATCGATCCTACCGATCAACTTATCCAATCACGAACTTTGCTAAATCACTATTGCCTGATGGCAATCAAATTCAGCCGTTCAACCGTTCAGGTGATCTGCCACGGATCGTAATTCGTTATAACTGGACTTCAGCCATTAAGGCCACTAAACAAATCATTCGGCAGCAGTTAAAAAAGAACAATACCGTTGCGATCTTAACTAAGCACTTAGCAGAAGCCAAGAAAATCTACACTAACCTAAACATTAACGTTAAAAAGACGTTGATGTCTGATTCCGATCGTTCGCTCCCGCAGGGTGTTTTGATCATGCCGATTTATTTGGCAAAGGGCCTTGAATTTGACTCCGTAATTGCGTGGAACGTTTCTAAAGATAACTACAATCAGAAGCGCCTGTTGGGAACGCTATACACCATTTCCACGCGAGCCATGCATGATCTAACGCTATTAAGCATTGGACCGGTTTCACCGTTGATTACCAAGTCGCACGTCTCGCCAAAACAATTTACCATTAACCATCAATTTAATTAATTTATTATTTGATAATAACTAAACCTTAAGCTTCACCGAACGTATAATATTGGTGAAGCTTTTATTTTTGTGTAAAATCAACACACTGTTTTATGGATATTGACAGCTTACGGTTTTTATAAACTGTCATGATTTAATGAGGAGCTGATTGTCATGACAAAGATTCAAGATTTAACTAAGGACCAACTTAAAAAAATCATCGATGGCTTAAAGGACCATGGGATTGGAATTAATACCTATGGGATCCACGATGACTTCTTATACCTTCACCGTGATTTAGAAAGTCATGGTCAGGTCTTTATGATCGATAGTATTCACATTTATAACTGTGGATCAGATTACTTAGCATACTATTCATCCCACGACGTTGTCGGTAATGACTGGCGTGATATCAAGATGAAGGACGCTGGATCGACAATTTTAGGTGCTGCATTACACCTATTCCAGCGGGTTAATAATTACCGGATCAACGAACTATATGGGATGGAATAATTCCCTCTAGATACATAACAAAAAGCCGCATCTTTTAAAAAGATGCGGCTTTATTATTTTTTAATAATTAACTAACGATTACAGGAATGCCGTTACGGTCGTGGCACCCACGATCAAAACTAAGCCGATGACCGTAATGGTCATTTCTTTACTAGTCTTGTGCTGATGTAAGAAGTAAATCCCGGTCAACGTTGCCAAGACAACGGATGCTTGCAATAAGACAAAGGCCGTTGCTAACCCGTTAACGCTCTTGTTAGCGGATACCAAGTACGTTAACGTACCGAAGGCAAAGAAGAAACCGGCGATAATCTGAACATAAGAAACCTTATCCTTAAAGAAATTATGTTTCTTAACTTGAAAGAGTGCGTAAACGATGGCCGTTAACACCATCCCGATAGCTTGCGGGAAGAATGCATTAGCACCGTTCGTAACGTTCGCAGCCTGCGGAGCGGCTGAGTATAACCACTGACCGATTACGGCAATGAAGACACAGATCAAAGCAGCTCTTAACTGTTTGCTACCTTGGGCGGTCTTATGTTCTTTCCATGAAGTCATGGTGGCACCCAGGATGATTACTAATAAGCAAAGCATCCCGATCAACTTATGACTCCAACCGGGCCAGTTGCCTAAAGCAATCACGCCCCACAATGCGGTAACGATTAATTGAAGCGCCGTACTAATTGGCATGGCAATTGATGAACCAACGTGAGTGAATGACTGGAATAGGAACGTTTGACCAAAGCCCCAGCCAAAGCCGGAAAGCATACATAGGAAGAATGCCATTCCGCCTGGGATCGTAATGAAGCCCATCATCCGGCCGATCATCGTAAAGATAACCGCAAAGATGAAGGTCCCCATCGTGGCTCCTAAAATTTGGTTGGTCGGTTTACCACCAAATTTAGAAGCAATCGTCGGAAACAGACCCCAACCAATAAATGGGCCAAGGCCAATTAATATGGCTAACGTCTTACTCATAAATATCACTCTTTCATAAACATTTTTAGATCTTTTTAGTTAATTCAAATTTTTCTGCGAGTCTCGCTTGTAGTTGGATTGCAAGCACTTACAATTTGAATTGTATAACAACTTTTAGGGGTTGTAAAGCGACTAAATTAAGATTGTGATGGCCATTTTTAAGATATCGCAACCATCGCGGGCACTAGTCAAATGATGATACAATGTTTATTAGTCGATTCACAATTTGATCGAATTTTTTATTATGAACAATCAAAAGGAAGTTATTTAATGCCAGAAATTACAGTTGGCACTCAATTTAAAACTACCACCCGAAACGGTTTCGACCGCATGGGTGTGAACGGTGAAAGCGTTGGTTACTTTAACCGTAAACTAGCGTTTATCGCCGGGGCTTTGCCTAACGAAAAAGTAATTGCAACGGTTACCAGAGTTTACCCGAATTACATTCGTGCCCGAGCCGTTAAGATTACCAAAAAGAGTCCACTTCGTGTTAAGCCCGTTGACGCTTACGCTAATCAAGTCGGTGGTTTCGAATTAGAAAACATGAAGTATTCTACTCAACTTCAGTTCAAAAAAGCATTAGTTAAGCAGTCACTTAATCAGTATCGTCCACGTGGCTTTCGTCAGTACAGCGTTCATAAAACAATGGGGATGAAAACACCCTATGGGTACCGTAACAAGCTTCAGTTCCCAGTTCGAAAAGTTAACGGTAAAATAATTGCTGGTTTATACCAAACCCGCAGTCATCACTTGGTCGACTTAAAGACCTGTTCTGAACAATACCCCGTCACGATGAAGGTCGTTCGTGGTCTCGTCAAGATCTTACAGGATATGGATTACCCAATCTATGATACTGACAATAATTCAGGAATCATCAAGACGTTAGTCGTTAGAGCGGCTTTACATACCCGTGACGTTCAGGTCGTATTTATTACCAATACATCAAAATTAATTAAGAAATCACAGTTACTTCAGGCCATTATTGTCCATCTATCAGAAGTTACCAGCGTTATGCAGAACGTTAATCCTGGTGATACCTCAATGATCTGGGGCGACCGAACGATTCCGTTAGCTGGTAAGACGTCAATCACTGAAAAAATGGGTGGCCTTGCCTTTAAATTATCGGCTCGTGCCTTTTTACAGTTAAATAGTTACATGATTCCTCAACTTTACGAAGTTGTGAAACACGCTTTGAATTTAAAGCATGGTGATCATTTGATTGATGCCTACTCCGGTGTTGGGACGATGGGATTACCGTTGGCTCATCAGGTTAAGGAACTTCGTGGGATGGACACCATCCCTGAAGCCGTCGAAGATGCGAACGCTAACGCTAAACTGAATCACATTCAAAATGCGCATTACTACGTTGGGGCTGCTGAAGATTTAATCCCCAAGTGGATTAAAGCCGGTTGGAACCCCGATGCTTTAATTGTGGATCCGCCGCGGGTTGGTTTAGCTAAACCGTTAATCGACGCTATTTTAGCTGCTCACCCGAAGAAATTCGTTTACGTTTCCTGTAATCCCGCTACTTTAGCTCGAGATTTAAAGCCGTTAACCGAAAAGTACCGGGTCAACTGGCTTCAACCGATTGATATGATGCCACAAACGGCCCGTTGTGAAGTCGTCGCCAGCTTTAGTCTTAGGCATAATTTGTGAATTAGACTGCATTACTTTAGAATTAAGTCGTATTTGATAAGAAAGCGGTGTTATTTACGAAAATTAAATTTACTAACGGTATGTTTCCGTTACCTGAAAACTACGCAACCGTGAAAAATCCGAAGACCGGTCAAGTGAAAATTGGTAAAGTTGGTTTTTCATTCACCACTCTATTTTTTAATATCTGGCCATCAATCTTTCGTAATGACTGGTACAACTTCTTCTGTATGGTTGCCCTAGATGCCATTTTAGCAATGGGCATCGCGGTTTCCATCCACCAGTCCGTCGTGGTCGTTACCTAGCAATTCCTTTGGTACACCCGGATCTTCTGGGCCTTTATCTACAACATGATGTACTTTCGACATCTAAGCAATAAAGGCTTTGTACCAACCGACGAACACTCAAAACAATTATTGATCAAGAATAAATACATTAAACCTTAAAAATTACTAATACTACGAAAAAAGCGCTCTGAATAAATATATTCAGAACGCTTTTATTTTCTCAAGGTAAAATTAAAAGGCCTAATTTTATTAATTAAGCCCCGTAAATTTAAATTCAGAAATTAGTGCTGACGAGCAATTACTACTCTAGCATCGATATTCTTATTATCATCAGGATGTAAATCTTCTTTATAAGAGAAGTCGGCGTCCTTGAAGTAATGCTTTATTTCTTTGTTAACAGTGTCTAAATCACGACGATCGTTATTCTGACGGGTAATTAACAGAGTATATTGTTTGTTATCTTCATCGACATCTTCGAAACTGTAAGTAACGTCGACGGTGTTCAAGATTTCCTGAATTAATTGACGTTCAGTCATCTTCATAGCTTATCCCTCCTCGTTACGATATAAGTATAACACGACTTATTCTACTACATTTTTATCTGAATATGAATTATCATAAGAATAGACATAACGATAAGGAGGCAATTGCGATGACCATTCAAGATATGGGCAAAAACTTATTAGCAACCCAGAAAAAGAACCAGACCGTCCGCATCCAAAGTAAGAATGCTTTATATGTAGGCCAAGTTACCGGCTTAAACGATGGTGTCTTATCATTAAACACCAAAAAAGGTGCCAAAAAATTTAACATGCAAGATGTCGATAATTATAAGATTATGAAGTAATCCAAACATTATCCATACCAAAAAGAGTGTTAATCTTACGTTTTTATAATTGCGCAAGATTAGCACTCTTTTTATTTATTAGAAATTCTTATTACTACGTAAAATCAAATCCGGATGAACCAACAAATAAGCGCGATGGTTCCAAAAAGCCAGACCTTCAAATTCAGAATGATGATTCATGACCGCGACCTTAATATTATGATTAGTTAAATGATTAAGGTTATTAATTGGAAAGCTCATAATTACACCGTTGCCAACCACATAGAGACGGTTCGTATCAGGATTATACGTTAAATTCTGAATGCATGCGCTTGGGCTGTGGAGAATATCTTTGACCATCTTTAATTTTCGACCCTGGCCACGATAAATCTGTAGACTGTCAATCGGGATTCGTTTATTTTTATAATAATTTCTTGAAACGTTCCAGTAATCACCAGATTTATCATAAGCCACGTTTTCGCCTAACTTGTATCTAGTCCGGATCTTTAACCAATGACCAGTGGGCTTTAATTTCTTTTGATCAATTTTAGATAGGATCAAAACTTTTGGGATAATGCCACGCGGATAACCATGGTTTCGGTAATGATTCATGCATTCCCATAACTGGTGGGTTCGATAATCATAGCTCAAGCCTTGACCATGACCACCGTGAAAGCGACGGCCAACCTTAATCAACTTGCCGTTCTTGGCGTTGTATTCAATAATTCGGTTAATCGAACTATCTCGATGACCAACGTTGAACAAGACGTATAGATGGCCATTCGGCAAAATCGAGATACTTTGGGGATCACCATGTTCATAACCGTGATTATTACGACGGCCGGTGTACTTAATGTAACGTAAATATACGGGATGATTGAACGTTATCCGATCATTCCCAGCCACTTCATGATATGATTTCTGCGGCTGAGCAGTCCTGATATCTTTACGATAATTTTCGTCAAAATGGTAATTTCGGTTTTTAACGACGGAACTATTTTGATGACGCTTAGCAGCCTTTTGACGTTTAATCTGGCGAATCTTACGCTTTTCAATCTGAATATGATGGTGCTGATGAACCCGTTGATAATGATGGATCTTACGTACGTTAGCTAAATGCGTTTTCTGCATCTGTTGATACCGACGCTGATTTAAGCGGTGCTGATTGATTTGGTGTTGATTAGCAACCCGTTTGACACGCGGTTTATAACTGTGATTGATTTTAGCACTTGCCGGTGTATTTAGATCAATGTCACCAACCATCAATAAGCTACCAATAAATAAACATAGCTCACACGCTTTTTTATTCATCTAAAGTTCCCCTCGAAAATTATTTAAATGATATATCTAATCTTAATCATTAATTAATTAAATACAAATAGTCACCAAAATTAAAACGATCCTGGAAAAATTTGTCCCTAGGATCGTTTAATCTTACTTAATAGAATTACTAATTATTTAAATAATGTCTAACAGTTGCTTATGGGTTGGCTTAGGAAATGCTTTATCTAAAGCCTTTAAGTCATCGTCAGTCAATTTGATTTTGGCTGCATCAATATTTTCCTGCATGTGTTTTTGACTATCGGTTTGTGGAATTGCTAGAGTATGATCGTCACGAACGACCCAGGCTAACATAATTTGAAATGCGTTGGCATGATGTTCAGAAGCAACTTTTTCTAAAGTTGTGTTCTTAATAATCCCGTTTCCACGGGTATCCGCTTGATCAACCGGTGCATAAGCAATCAATGGGATTCCGTGTTTGCGTTGCCAGGGTAAGACTTCATAATCTAGGCCACGGGATCCAATGTTATATAAATCTTCGTTAGCCATAACGTCATGACCACCAGGAACGCTTAACAGTTCTTTCATATCACTGAGATCAAAGTTAGAAACGCCCCAGTGACGGATTTTACCCGATTTTTTCATGGCTTCCATATTATTAACGACTTCAGCTAATGGAGTGCCACCTGGCCAGTGATATAAATATAGGTCTAAATAATCGGTTCCTAACCGTTCAAGACTACGATCTAAAGCATCAGCCATGGCATGTTTAGTGGCGTGGTACGGTAAAAATTTAGAGATTAGAAAAATCTTCTGGCGTGGAAAGCCTTTCATGGCATCACCAACGATCTTTTCTGAATCACCGCTACCGTACTGTTCAGCCGTGTCAATTACCGTGGCACCATGATGTAAGCCATACTGCAGAGTTGCTTTCTGCTGATCATATAAACCGGGATCACTACCCATATGCCAGGTCCCCATTCCAATTGCGGGAATCTTTACACCGTGAAAATCGATCATTTTAAAATCTCCTTTAGATCTTTAACTATGATTGTGTTACTTTTATTATAGGAAAAAGTGGCAAAAATTTATAATAGTTGCTTTATAGCATACCGTCTCTTTTAAATTTAATCTAAAATATAATTATGGATTTTCGTAAGAAGAAGTGAATGTTTTTAATGGCAAATCATCGTCTGTTAAATATTAAACATGGATTCAATTATCGAGATGTCGGTGGTTACCCCACCTATGATGGTCGAATTACCAAATGGCACCGTGTCGTTCGAGCCGGTAATTTGGCACATTTAGATTTAAATGAACAGCGATACTTAAAAGAATACGGCGTTGTCTGTGACGTTGACCTACGATCAGAAGGTGAAGTCAATCGTAACCCCGATCGGGTTCCCCATGGCGTTAAATATTACTTTAACCCGATCCACGGCAACAAGCGCCCACCTAAAATTACGGATCTTAAGGTTAGATTCTCTAACGATCCAACCTTGAGTCATCGACACATGATGCTCATGTATCGGCACATGATCGATAGTCATCATTCTCGTCACTATTACCGTCGATTATTCAAGTTCTTCCTTAAGTTTGGTAAAAAAGGCGCTGTCTTACTTCATTGTTCGCAAGGCAAAGACCGAACCGGCATGGGTGTTGCCATGTTATTATTAACGTTAGGTGTTGATATAAAGACCGTTAAGCAGGATTACCTGATCTCCGAAAAAGAAATGGTCCCCTACGTTAAACTTAAGCAGGATAAGTACCGTAAATATAACGTTAACGACAATTTCATGGATAACGTTAAATCCCTGTATACCGTTTCCAGTGACTACTTTGATTCTGCAATGGATGAAGTTCAGAAGAAATACAGTACCTGGTACCGGTTTGAACATAAATACCTACGTTTAAACGACCGTAAAATCGTTAAGTTACGGAGATTATATCTAATCGATCCACGATAAGGAGCATTTGATCATGAAAAAGTCATGGCTATGGAGCATTCCGCTTGCCATTGGTGTTGGCAGCTTTTTAATCAGTGAAAAAATCTTTCACACGGCAACCCACCGACGTGCTAAATATCCGGCACCGTCCAAACGAATGTTACGTTACGCTCGTGAATACTATCGTTACATTGACTGGTATCACGAGATTCCTAAACAAACCTGGTACGTCCACGAAAAGAAAACTCATGAACGAATGATCGCAACGTACATCCCTAACGCTAAAGCCACTAAGCGGACCGTCATTATCGCTCATGGCTTCGGTGGTAATCGTGAAACCATGGCTAACTACGCCAAGATGTTCTACGAACTGGGCTTCAATATTTTAATGCCTGATGACCGTGGCCATGGTCAAAGCGCCGGTAAATACATCAGTTTTGGCTGGCTCGATCAGATTGATTACCAGCACTGGATCCAAGAAGTTATCGAACACAACGGCTCGGATTCAAAGATCCTGCTATTTGGTGTCAGCATGGGTGGTGCCATCGTGGCAATGCTCAGTGGTGATAAATTACCGAAACAGGTCAAGGCCATCATCGATGACTGCGGGTATTCGAGTGTCCGTGACGAATTAGATTACATTTTAGGTCACTGGTACCATTTACCAAAATACCCGTTCGACCCGATGATTAGTACCATTACTCGTCACCGCCTCGGTTATTATATTACCGATGCTTCAACGACTCACCAGTTATCCAAGAACGTCCGACCAATCTTCTTTATTCACGGTGCTCAGGACCATTACGTCCCGACCTACATGGGCTACCGTAATTATCACGCTACGCATGCGCCAAAAGAACTTTGGGTCGTACCATTTGCCAGCCATGCTGAAAGTTTTTGGATCAATCCGCAAAATTATAAAAATCACGTTAACGCATTTTTACAAGATTATTTCTACTAACTAATCAAATAATCTAAATTACTAGCTGAATGGCCACTTCAATTTTGAAGTGGTCATTTTATTTTACAAGCGTTTAAAGAACTTGTAACGGAAGCTTAACTGTCAACCTTCCTAAAGCGTGATAACGTTAATAGTGGTAAATAAATATTAGAAATTAGAAACATAATAAAAATTAATTATTTCATTATAAGGATGAATATTATATGAAAAAAGTTACTAAATTAGCGTTGACACTAATGGCTTCCTTGGGCATGGTTGCCGTTACTAGTCAAAAGCCAACTCACGCTAGCCGTGTGTACAGAACGCAAACAACACGCCAAGCTCGACCAATGAGACAACAGCAGGTACATCAAACTCGTGTGACACAACAACGGCAAGTCAAGCCCGTTAAAGTCCAGAATAATCGTAAGCAGCCACGGATAATTAAGAATCGTCGATTACCAAGAGTATCAAGACATAATACCAAGTCCGTTAATACTCAAAATAATCAACAGAATAATACTCAGGATAATAGCACCAATCAGAATAACAATGACCAAAATCAGGGCCAGCAAAATCAAAGTAATTCGTTGGTTGGTACCTATCATTTGATTCACGGGCATCACTACAGTTTACCTAAGGGTAAAGCTGGTGTTGCCATGGATGCCCGAACTGGTCAGATCGTCTGGGCTAAGCACCCTAATCAGAAACGGTTAGTTGCTTCAACCGCCAAGTTAATGACGCTCTATTTAGCTGAACAGAAATTAGCTAAACATCCGCATGCTTGGTACCATAAGTTACACATTTCTAGACCGTTAATTGCGATGGGCCGGAACCCAGCCTTTGATGCCTTTCGTTTCAAAGCTCACAAGCGATACAGTGTTGGTGACTTATTCAAGGCCACGATCATTGCCTCTGATGATAATGCGGCCATACGCCTTGGTGAATTAGTCGGCGGTACTAACCGCAACTTCATTAAGATGATGAACCGTCAAGCTCGGAAATGGCACTTAAGAGCAACCTTTACCTCTGCCTCTGGTCTAGAAAATGATGACTTAGCACCATATGGTTACTGGGTCAAAGGCGGCTACTACTCCGGTAACATGGTATCCGCCAAAAGTTTAGCAATCATTGCTTACTACTTACTGAAGGATTACCCATCCATCCTTAAATACACTAAGATTAATAATTATACGGAAGATGGACAGAACCTTCATAATGCCAACCGAAACCTTCCAGGTCAATACTGGAATCGGCCAAATCTATACGTTGATGGCCTAAAGACGGGTTACACACCTCGAGCTGGTCTGTGCTTGGTTGGAACCGGCCAGAAACCTGGTAAAGATCGTTTAATTACCGTTCTTCTAGACGATAGCGGTGAATTCGGTGAAGATAACGATCTAATGAACTTCGTCTATAAGTACTCAGACTTATACAACAATTGATCATTAATATAAGAATTATAAAAAGGCGATTAATGATCGCCTTTTTATTTTACTTAAATTTGTGCAATACTTAATTTAGATCAAAACAAAACGAGGTCGTTTCTTTTGAAAAAGTATTTCATCGTGGACAGTTCGATCTTGCCAAGTACCTTTGGTAAGGTAATTCGAGCTCGAGACCTAGTCAAAAGCGGTCGAGTCAAACAAATTAGCCAGGCCGTAAAAATCGTTGGCATCAGTCGTGGAACGTATTATAAATACAAAGACTATGTCTTTACATCTAATAACCGCTGGCGCCACCGAAAAGCCGTAATATCGTTAATGCTGCAGAACCAACGGGGAATCCTATCGAAAGTCCTGTCACACATTTCCCAAACCAACGCCAGTATCTTGACCATTAACCAAAACATCCCAATCCATAATGTCGCCAGCGTCGTGATCTCACTCGACTTAAGTTCCATGACGGGAACCATGCACCACATTTTAACGTTGATCCGCGCAATTCCAGGGACACGTGACGTTCATTTGGTATCAATCGAATAATCAATCCTGTAATTTAGCTAAATAAAAAAGCCGTCAATTAAATTGACAGCCTTTAATTTTCTTTAATTATTAACGATTAGTACCAGTTATGGGCTTCCCAAAACTGCTTAGCTTTGATCCAATCCCCATAACGGTTATGAACATAACGGTCCGCAGTTTTTTCCTGGTTAGATGGTGATAAATCACCATGTAACAAACTAGGATCTAATTGAAATTTACCATAGTAGTGACCGTTATTAGCGGTATATTCACCACGGGATTCATGATAAGCAATCCAGTCTTTAGCGGATTGTTCATCCTTAGGTAACTTCTGACTATCATTAGAACTTACTGTATCCTGGGTATCTTGATTACCTGACGATTCCTGAGAACTGGAATCAGCGTCATCACCAGGTAAGGTAATGAGCTGACCGTTCCGTAAAGTAGCTCCACCAGTTAAGTGGTTCTTAGCCATCAAACTAGTTTCCGAAACGTGGTATTTATGGGCGATGGAGCTAATGGTATCTCCCGTGTGAACGATAATCTGACTAGTAGCGTTAGCTCTAGACACGGACATTGCGATCATTGCAAATAAAGCAATGGTAATTATAAACGATACAATAGAAATTAAGACGACTCTCAAACTCTTGCTTCTAGTATTGATATGTGGTTCCTCCTAGTAAATTAACGGCGTGTTTACATCAAAATTAAATACGAAAATTAATCAAATTCCGTTTGATTACGCCTAACATTTTCAATTCTAAGGGAGAACCTTTACACGTACTTATCACGTAAATTAAGAAAAACGTTAAAAATGTAACATTCGTAACATCCTTGAAACATTAAAAAGACAAAAAAGACCATTTTTCGTTACAAAAAATGGTCTTCTTACTAATCTAAATTTACTTTTTAAATGACTCGGCGAGCGATACCGTTAGGCTTTACAGCCCGATATTTATTATTACAGTTCCATACCTTGTCATGAAGACTGGATACGTCGACACCGCCGTTATCACTACTTGGTGAATCGTGCATAAATAAACCGTCACCTAGGTACATGGCGACGTGAGCTAAATAGCCTTGTCCTCTAGCTTGGATGAAGAAGATGTCACCACGTTTCATATGGTGGAAGTTAACGTGACGACCGGTTTGAGCTTGGTAATAAATCGATGAACTAATGCTGTGACCATTGGCAGCTAAGATATGATGAATAAAGGCTGAACAATCATAATGACGACGGGTCGTGTTGTAATCATATGGTGAATGGTTAATCAGTTTTTCACCGGTAGCGATAACCCGTTCAACGGCTCGGTTATGTCCACGTAACGCCTTTAAATTAAACATGACGTCCTGGCCAGGAATCCAGTACTGTTGATTATTATAATTAAAACGATAATAACCTTTGATCAAATTAGTATCGGCATGGGCGTTAACTTTAATCCAGTGATGGTATAAACCTAACTGTTGAGTAGTCGCAAGGACTTGGACACCGGTCGTATGGGCAGGTTGATTATATAATTTGGCGTTATGAATTACCTGCATCTTATAATTAAGTGGTCCGTGAGTAATTACAAATTGATTAAACGCATCCGTATTTAACCAGCCATGAGGCGTTTTCACATAGGTCCCATTTTGAGTCGTGGCTTTCTGACTATACTTAACGTTCTTGTTATACCAACCTTTAAGATAATGACTATGGCCATTATTTAAATCCTTAATAAAACCGTATTTAGGTTGATAAATTCGATGGGCACCTTTTTGATCAGCATAGTTAATCTGATCATTATTATTTTGAGGTACTTCCCTAGTAACCGCATACGAATTACCTTGTCCAGATGGATTTTCATTACTGCCATTCGCACTTACTGACAACGTCGTTAGCCCAAATAAAGCAACTGAGCATAATAAGGCTGACGATAGATACTTACTAATCTTCATACCGTACATCGTCTCCATTTATGTATATTTTATTTTGCTTATAAAAAGTAACAATTTTATTATAACAAGACAGAATACCTATAATTGTTACATTTCCATTATAAAAAGGCCACTTTTTATAAAAATGACCTTTTCATTTAATGATGATTATTTTATTCAACAACTAATGCGCGCTGATGACGGAACTTCTTGTTATATAACCGCATCAATAAACTAGTCGATGCCCAACGAGTCTTTGGACTCTTATGATGACGGGCAAACGGATCGGCAACGAAGAACTGACCTTTTCGGTAACCTAAGATGACTAAATCATGATCAGAGCCAGGCTTCTTTAGCATGTATGGACCTTCAAAGACTACGGCATGGCCATGGGTAACTTCCTGAATAAACTGTGACTTGGTAGCACCGGAAATATCCTTAGCCTGAGCACCATACTTCCGAGCGATCCTTACCATTGCATCGGGGTAAATTGTTGCGTGACTACCGTATTTATAAGGATTCTTGGTGTAACCAACATTCGGGTTCTTGCTCCGCGGAGTTTGCTTAACGATCTGCTGTAACGGAACGTTCATAGCCTTATTCTGCGTACTCATGGCGGTCTTTAACGAAGCTTCTTCACACGCGTCTTCTGCAGCTGATGGCCAGAACTGGCTAATGTAGACGTACGGTAACACGTATGTTGAAGTCGAGTGAACGGCATTCGCGTTTACCCAGCCAATCGGCTTACCTTGACGCATAATGTGATCAAAGGTCGGTTTATTTTTAGCAACTGCCTTTTGATCCACCTGAACTAAATTGGTAAAGTTTTTCGGGTTTTGAAGTAGAGTCTTGGTATTTCCAATCTGAGTCTGTTTTGTGTGATTAGGATTTCGGTAGATGTTTTCAAGGCTAGTTACTCGCTGGGTCTTAGAATTACTCAAAAGGATGCGGTAATGCTTAGTAAGATTTTTTGGTTGTCCCTGAATCTTATTGGGACTCCGGTGGCGAACCGATGATACCGCAGTTACTCGGGTCCGATTATAATTAGCAACGTTCTTCTCATGTCGATAACCAACGATAACAGCTAATAAAATAACTATAACGGCCACTAACTTTAGCCAATTGCTTTTCATATTCAGAAAAAACTTCTTTCGTTAATTTAGTTCTTTTCAAAATTGTGTTATTTACATTGTACAAAAGATTTAGAAACACGTTAACCGGTTATGGAATTATTTTTAAGTTGATTTTACTCAAATCTGGCGTTATAACGCCACAGCTCGCCGACCACGTAACTGATTATCAAAGATCTTCATGAAACGAGTCGTTTTTACCCAAAAGATTCGGTGACGTTGACCTAAATATCGGTATGGATCAGCCACCAAAAAGTGGCCCTTTTTGTAACCAACTAACGTTAAGATGTGATACGAACTGTTGGTGTCAATCATCTGAAATGAGCCCACAAAAACGACGGGATTACCATGTTTAACCTCTTGAATTAGTTTAGCTTTCTTGGCATCGGTAATGTTACGGGCATCTGGATCATAGTGCCGAGCGTATTTTGCAAGGGGCTTTGGATAAATCGTTTGACTAAAAATACTGTTAAAGCCGTGCTTAATTAAATTCCACCAATAATAAAAGCCAGAATTATCCTTATACGGATTACCGCTAAAGCCCTTATTAGAATTAGAACTTTCCGGCATGTGATCAACAATGTACATCAAGCCCACATCATTCGCTAGGCCCTTAGCACTTAGACCAATCTTTAAACTAGTTGCCTCGCAAGCTTCCGGTGCCCACAGCGGATAAAGCTGACTATAATATTGATACGGCAGAATATACTGACGAGGCGTTGCTAAACAACGAGCGTTAACCCAACCGTAAACTCGACTCCGATGAATAATTCGATAGTAAATTTGATGATCATGAGTGGCCTTTGTCGTTGGCTTAACTAATTGACCATGTAATTGTCGAGTGTTTAAAACCGCTTTGGAGTGTAAACTAAAGGGACGGTTATACACGGACCACCCCTTTTGTCTAATCATTTTTAATTTAGCGTGATGAAGCCTAGTTATCTTAACGGTTCGAATTTCGTTGGAAGAACTCGACCTTACTGGAGTTTGTAGATTCACGAAGCTTAAAACTAAACAGCTTATTATAATAAGTAACGTTGTTTTAAGTTTCACGTGAAACACCCCTCGTTTTCCTTACCTAATATAATATATTAATTATCGACTCATAATCAATATACTAATAAAGCTCGAGCGCCACGTTTCTTAGCGGTAAAGATCTTCATAAACTGACTGGTGCTGACCCAACCGTCAATAACGTTGCCATAACGTTTACTAAACGGGTCCGCAAAATAGAAATAGCCACGACGATATCCCAGTAAGACTAAACTATGGTCGGACTGAGTATCTCGCATTTTATACGATCCCGCAAAAACGACCGGGTTACCATGAGTAACATCATGGATCAGTTCTTTCTTTGAAGCTCCAGTAATGTCTTTAGCACGAATGTGAAACTGCTGACGAGAAACTTTGGCTAGAGCACGTGGATAAATTGAAGCTCCAGTCCCTAATTTAAACGGATCTTTAGTATAACCATCTTGAGGATTAGTGCTTCGTGGAATTCGTTTAACGACGTTTCGTAACGGAGTGTGCATTCCTTTACCCTTCACACTTAAAGCCATCATTAACGAGGCAGCTTCACAGGCGTCATCAGCATGTGATGGCCAAAATTGACTAACGTAGCGGTACGGTAGCATATATACTTTAGGAATCGCTAAATCCTTTGCATCGATCCAGCCTAACGTTCGACCTTGACGACCAATCTGATAATATCTAACTTTCCCATCAACTTTAGCCTCTAAATTAAGGTGGACGACTTTATTAGTGCCCGCTAGACTATCAACGTTCCCAACAGACTTTACACCGGGATTGTACGGATGCTGCCACAGACGGGCATCATGCTTAACCACCCTTAATCGACGGCGACTGGCAGACTGAATTTGGTACTGTGTTTGCTGTTGAACACTTGCCGCATTAACCATGACATTACCATGGCTATAACTGGTTGCACTGACACCGCCTAGCGTCAGCAATGCTCCAGTGGCTACAAAGATTATTAATTGCTTTGACTTAAACATTTTCAATTTCCTTATCCATATTCAAAATCTATTCATTCCACCGTGTAGTATAAAGGACTAGCGTTACCATTCGTTTACAGCCACGTTAATGAGATGTTAATAGAATATTAAAAAAAGACGTTTGAATAATCAAACGTCTTTCAAATTTAATTAATATTAAATTATTATTTATTAATCTCAGCGAGTTTCTGTTTCAGAAATTTAGCTAATGGCGCCTTGGGATAATACCCGGTCACCTTTTCATGAGCCTTACCGTGTTCAAAGATCACTAAACTTGGAATACTCATCACGGTATACTTTTCAGCTAATTTTTGCTGATGCGATACATCTAATGACCCAAAATGAATTTGGCCTTTAAATTCATTCTCTAATTGATCCATGATCGGTTTCATCATTTTACAAGGACCACACCAAGGGGCCCAAAAATCGATCACAGTTAACGGGTTATTCGTTTCTGATTTTAAATTGTCTTTAGTAATTACGGTTGCCATCAAAACGTCATTCCTATCTCTATGATGCTCTTCGTTGACGAATGATATGAATAATTATCGTCACGACAATACAGGTTAACACGATCAAACCAAACCAAAGCGGTGGCACCTGAAAATTAATGGCTGGAATCGAAGCAAATAATTTAATTGCGATAATGGCAATCAACACGTAGGCCATTGGCTGAAGTTCTGGGATCTTATCCATTAAGACCATGATGATTTCAGCTACACCACGCATGATCGCAATCCCGATGCAACCACCTAACAAGACGATTACCGGGTTACTGGATAGCGCTAACCCAGCTAGAATCGAATCAACTGAGAACATAATGTCCATCAGTTCAATTTCACCAACGGTTCGCCAGAACAACCCCCGTTGACTTTCACCAGCCCGGGATTTCTGTTTCTTTAATTTTCGTTGCTTTTTAGCACCTGGTTTAAAGAATTTATAAACCAGATACAGTAAGTATGCACTTCCGATGATTTTAATTGGCCAGAAGTGGATCATGTATGTTCCAATCCCAATAACCAGGAACCGAAACAGGTATGCACCCCAAATCCCGTAAAATAGGGAATCCTTACGCATTTTCTTAGTCGGCAGAACCTGGGTCTGAGCGGCTAATACCACCGCATTATCAACACTTAACAGACATTCCATGATGATCAAGGAAAAGATCAGAACCCAATCACCAGTGGAATCAAAAACCGTAGCCCAGTTATGAAGACTGAAGAAGCCTCCATATAGGTTTGATAAAATATGGATCAAAAAACCGTTCCCTTCAAAATATAGAGATTATTTACCTTTTAATATGTTTTTTAATACGTTGACTTACCGTTTAAAGCTTCTAAATCATAGCGGTTTAAATGATATTGCTTAATAACGTTAATTAACTTTTTAGCGTAGTTTGGATCGGTTGCGTAATGGTTCTTTTGTAAGAGTTTAGCATCGGTAATGTAACTCATGACGTGACGCCGATGAATGAAGCCCTTACTAAGAGCGTGATCATGATCTAAAATCGCGGCACCCAAGCTAGGATACTTACGGAAAGCGGCTTTAATGGTAACTTTCTTACCCTTTTCGTATTCAGCCGTTTCGTACGTTACGGACCTACCATGGTATGAGCCCTTAATTCCAAACGGGTTATTAGCGGTTTTATATAACTTCGACGTGCCCCAGTTCGATTCAACAATTGCCTGGGCAATTACAATGCTGGGTAAGATCTGATAATTCTTTCGATAGGTTTTGATGGCCGGAACTGCGATCGTCCGCATAAATTGCTTATCATGACGCTGCTGTTGTAATTGAGGATCATTTTGTTCCTGACGGATTTGCGTAACGTGATCAAAATGATCTTTTACACCACGAATTCCAAAGCCAATAATAATAACTAAGACGATTGCGACTAGCCAAAAAATGACTTTGCCTCGATGATTATTTACACGATTTACTTTTTTCAACGTAATTTACCCCTATATTTTTATAATCAATTTTGCAATTTCATTATACTACTAAATAATTTACGTATTTTCTAGTCCAATAACATCAACTATATATGGTAAAATTTAATATGCTGTTAATTCTCGCAGAGGGGCATATTAATGTTTAAATCCACCAAGCCAAATCGTTTAATCATCATTATTTTTTGGTTAATTTTAATTTTTATCGCAATCGTCAAATTACCGAGTATTTCTAACTTAACGACTGATCTTAACGAACAATTGCGGGAGCCATCCCAGATTTCCCAATCTGAACAGTTAATCAATTCAAATCGACTCCAACGTGGTTGGGGACGACGACTTGGTCACACAACAACTGCCGACGTAGTTTATAACGAACGAAACGGTAAAATTACCGATCATCAGCAAAAACAGATTGACCAACGGGTTCGTCATCTACAAAAACATGCCTCTGAATACGGAATTCAAAAGATTACCGATCTTAATACCGATCGAAACGGTAGTGATGAATTAAAATCCCATGACAATTCAACTGAATTAATTCAACTTAGTGTTGGGAATCCTAATCAAGGTGCCAATGCCAACATTTGGGCCAATGAAATTAAAGGTCAGATGTACGTTCCAACACTTCGTTCTTCCGTTACCAGTCCACAATTATTGAAAGCAGCCAGCGTGCATCATACCGTTCACCTCACAGCAATGATTACCGTGATTGGTTTAGTTCTATCTAGCATGACGATCGGCTTTATCTTTAAATCATTAATTGTCCCGATTATTTCATTAATTACCCTATTAATTACGGATTTAATTTCATTAAGTTTAGCCGGTAACCTAGCTAAGTGGACCGGTTTCAACGAATTCACGCCACTTGCCATTTTATTGGTGATCATAACGGTAGGTACCATTATGACGTATCTAATTTGCCAAGCCATTATTAATGAACTGCCTAATCATCGTGATGCCAATAACGCCGTCCAACAAGGCTTAAGATATATAAAACGACCGATTGAACTTAGTGGCTTAATCCTAACCGTTGCTTTTGGTGCCGCCATTATGATTCCTGAAGCTAACGTAAGGTTAAGCGCTAATTTAGGCATCACTTTTGCCGTGTTAACTTTAGCCGAAATAACATTAATTCCAACGTTCATTGCTTGGCTAGGTTCAGATATTTTATGGCCAAGTCATCATTACAACCAACCCAATGGTCATAAACTGTGGAACCGGTTAACCCGATTATCACTCTGGCAACCATTAATTGGTATCATCGCCGTAATTTACTTTATCGTGCCATTTGCCTATTCATATCGGAACAACTTTAATTATCAACAATCCAATAACGTCCCAACTAATAACCAAGCATATAAAGGAAGCAATGAGTTAAACGCTCACTTTACAGCTGGTAAATCCACTCCGGTAACGATCTATTTACGAAGTCCACAAAAATTTAACCGGGAACCAACGTTACGACCGGTTGATGATTTAACCAATAAACTTCAGTCCATGCCAGGTGTTAACGCGGTTTACTCCGTAACTCAACCTAGTGGTATGCCCATCAATAAGTATTACGTCAATCATCAACTTAACGTTATTAACAGTAATTTAAACCAAAACCAAAATAAATTATATCGAGCGGATAAAAGTCTAGGTCGTAACCATAAGAAGCTCAGTCATCATCAGTTGCAGAAAATCCGAAATGGTTTAAATAAGTTATCGAACGTTAGAGGTCAAATCCCGAGGATTAACCTTAACAATCAATTAAATTCAGCTACTGGTAAGCAAAAAGCTACTATTAATAGTCAGCTCAGTAGTTACAATTCTCAACTTCAAGATCTGAATAGTAAATTGGATCAACTCGATACTGAACTTGGTAACATCAATACCATTAATAATGACGTCAAAACCTACCAACACCAGATTAAAGCCGTCAATAAGCAGATCTCGTCAACCCAGAGTCAGATTAAAAAAGTTAATGGTCAGTTAAACGATATTTACGGTTACCTGAGCAGTCTGCAAAGATCATCAGCATCCCATCAATACTTCATTACGCCCGGCCAAATTGAAGACACCGATTTTCAACAATCGTTAATTAACTTTACGAGCCAAGACGAACGAATCACTAAATTACAGGTGATCTTTGATCAAGCTCCTAGTACCCGTTACAACCAGTCACGAATCCGACATCTAATCTCTGAGACCCATACGACATTGCAAGGTACCCCATTAAGTCACGCTAAAGTTGCCTTCAGTGGCGTTCCAGTTGAACAGGCCACTATCCATAAGAACGCTAAACTAGGCTTATTTATTTCATTAGTAATTATTACGAGCATCGTTTTACTGGGCCTTAGTTTAATCAGTCGCTCAATCTTCAACCCACTCTTCTGGTTAATTAGTTTTGGAATCAGTTCATTAGCTGGATTTCAGATTACCGAACTAATCGTGCGTTACACCACTAACCAAGCCCAGTTCAATTGGCAAATTCTGTTACCCGTTATGACCACTCTAATTGGCGTAGCGATCATCGAATTGGTACCACTCAGTCTTTCTTACCGACATCGATCGGTAGATTTAACGGAATGGTTACACGAAACGTTTACCAGCTTGGGGCAAAACGTAACGACAATTTTAATCATCGTTACGTTGACACCCCTATCGCTATTCTTTGGCATGTCGTATCAATTTGCTCAAATTAGCTTAATTGTTATTATAACAACCATTATCTTTAACTGGACACTACCATTATTGGCTAGTGCGCTGGGTAAGTATCTAAAAACGTTACCACACAGTCGAATTTAATGGAATAGGACACCTAAATACTTAACAAACGACACTAAAATTTTGGCGTCGTTTCTTTTTATTACCAAAAGTTACACATCCTGGGGCTTTGTAATTGACTTGAAATTGCTGTGTAACAGTCCTGTAACATAATTCCCCTACTATATTCAATGTAGTTCTTATAGGTATCGAGTATTTTATAAGAAATTGGAAAGATGATTGATTTATGAAATATTTAGCGAAAGTTTGTACTAGTGCTTTAACATTTGGTCTTTTAATGGTTGCTGGTTCTGCAGCCGTATCCGCTAATCAAGTTAACGGTTCTCAAAATCAAAGTTCTGCTCAACAAACGACAGAAGTTAAGAATTATAAAGAACCAAAGACTTACCCAATCTATCATTTTACTCATCATTATAATAATGCTCAGAATTCTTTAAAGAAGCCGGTTGTTTATAAGCAACACGTTGCCGTTAAACATTACGCTCGTCATTTCCATTACGCAGTAAAGCCACGGAAAACCGCTAAGACGGTTAAGCTTGCTGCAACTTCTAATTCTGAAGCTAATGATCAAAACCAGGATCAAGCTTCAAACCAAACTTATTCTTACAAAGGCAATACATATAACAGTAAAGACAGTTACCTTGCCGCTAAATTCACCAACACTAAGCTATACAAAGTAGCAACATCTAAGTTAGGTGATCCATACGTATGGGGTGGCAATGGTCCGACAGTATTTGACTGCTCAGGATTCACTAAGTACGTCTATAAGAACGCTAAACACATTAACTTACCAAGACTTGCTGGTGATCAGTATACTTATGAAAAACCAGTTTCATACGCCAACATCAAGCCTGGTAATTTAGTCTTCTTCGGTGCTGCTCCATCTGCTATCAGTCATGTTGGTATGTACATCGGTAATGGTAATATGATCGATGCTCAGTTACGTGGCGTTGTTATCGAAAAGGTAATCGCACCATGGTGGCACTTAGTTGGCTGTGCTAAAGTTGTTCGTAGTTACAAATACTAATCTTTCTAATCATCGCTAAATAATTTTTAAAATTAATCCAAATAAAAAGCTCACGATTTATAAATCGTGAGCTTTTTTCGTGTCTTATTAAATTCGGTTAATTATTTGATGTTATAACCGGTAACTTTAGCTCCGTGATCGGAAACCAATAATTTGGTTAAGCTACCGTTTGCAGGACGCTTGGTGACATCATATTTACCGTTACCAAAACGTTCGACCATGCTTAGAACACTGTTACCATGACTGATTAACAGAACGTTATCCCCATCGTGAATCTTTGGGTTACTGCGGATTAACTGGAAAGCCTTGTCCCAACGTCGCCAGTAATCAGCGTTGTTTTCAGCCATATGGAATGGATCAGCTTCTTTTAAGTAATCCTTAGCTTTACCGATCGAATATTTCTTAACGATATCCTTAAAAGTCGGTAAGCCATGCGGAGCTCCGGCTAGATACCAGGTGTTATTAACATCTCCACCTTCGTAGTAGCCGTAGAATTCTTCACGGAATAACATTGAACTAATGGGTTTAACGTTATGAGAAACTTTGTTTTCGTGTAAAATAATGTTTAACGTAACTTCAGCACGGGTCGTGTCACTGCAATATGCAGCAACGAACTTAGTGTTAGCTAACTTCTTACCAGTAACTTTGGCACCGGCAATTCCGTTCTTAGTCAACGGAGAGTTGGCCCAACCCTGAAGTTTGTTAAAAATGTTAAAATACGTCTGTCCGTGGCGGACAATGTATAAATTAAATTTCTTACTCACTTATTTCATCACCTTTAAATCAAATCAGAATAAAATAAAAAGCCCACTCAAAAGATCAGGCTAACTGTTCTTCGTAATAGCGGTGGGCAATCTGTTTGTAACTAAGTTGTTTTAACGTTCGATAAATAAGGCATTTAAGATCATATAATTTAATTAACCGATAGGACATTAGCTGGGTCAAAATTAAGACGCCCGCCCGATTAATTACTTCGGCATTATGGGTTAGGGAATTCAAGATCCGGTGTAACTGTTTTGCACCAAACCGAAAAGAATTCCCATTATTAGCTTCAACTGTTAAGTTGCAGTTAATCGTAGAATTCGTCATTGTCATAGATAATCCCTCCACAGGTTATTGACAACATGCGATACATTAACTATATAATAATTCTTTTTATATAAAATGCAAATATCTATTTATTAACTGCCGAAAATCAAGATAACGTTCCTGGTTTCTGTTATGATTGAATTGCATTTAACCATTTAATCGAGGAAGTTCTGAACTTTGCAGATCGTCAAGAAATTTTTTAAATTAGTCAGCTCAAGAATGGGCTTTTTTTGGCTTCTAGTCACCCTGTTCTGGGCTAAAACCATTTACGCATACTTCACCGATTTCCAGCTGGGGATCGCTAATGCCTATGAATATTTTGTGGCCTTGATCAACCCGATCGCCACCACGATGTTACTGTTCGGGATTGCGTTGTACTTTAAACGATCCCGTTTCTTTTACCCGATCATCTTTATCATCGATATCTTAAACACGGTATTACTTTACCTAAACGTCATTTACTTCCGTGAATTTACTGATTTTATGACGGTTAACACCATGACTGGATATTCAAAAGTTGATCAGGGATTAAGCGGCAGTTCATTAGCATTAACGTCACCGCACGACGTCTTTTACTGGTTAGATTTAATCATCGTGCTGGTCTTAATGCTGTGCCGAGTTATCAAGATCGATAATCACCCGATTGGTTTTAAAAAGAGCTTCATGATGACGTCCATCGCCTGCTTAATCTTTGCGACCAATCTATTAATGGGTGAAGCTGCCCGGCCGCAATTAATCACCAGAACCTTCGATCGTTCATACATCGTAAAGTACATGGGATTAGACTTCTTTACCGCATATGATGGTGTGAAGTCCGAGCACAATAAAGATATGCGGGATAATGCCACCAAGTCACAATTAAAAGGTGTTCTTAGTTTTACACGTGATCACTATGCAGCTCCGAACCCAAAGATGTATGGTTTGGCCCGTGGCAAGAACGTCATTATTATTCATTTAGAAAGTTTCCAGCAATTCTTAATTGATAAAAAAATTAACGGTCGTGAAGTCACGCCGTTCCTAAACAAGCTCTATCACAGTCGGCATACCTACGCATTCGATAACTTCTTCCACCAAGTGGGTCAAGGTAAAACTTCGGATGCCGAAAATATGTTAGAAACCAGTACCTATGGCTTGCCACAAGGGTCATTATTTGCCCAACTTGGTAGTGATAACACGTTTCAGGCGGCTCCCGCAATCTTAGCCCAAAAGAAACACTACACCAGTGCGGTCTTTCATGGTAACGTCGCCAGTTTCTGGAACCGAAATAACACCTATAAGAACATGGGTGTTCAGAACTTCTTTGACGCTAGTTACTTTAACACTTCTGGTGACCGGTCCTCCGGTTACGGACTAAAGGATAAACTACTGTTCAAGGATTCCGTTAAATATTTGCAGCACTTGCAGCAGCCGTTCTACGTCAAATACATTACCGTCACGAACCACTTCCCGTACACGCTAAGTTCAGAAGATACGGACTTTAAGGGCCCTGACACTGACGACAACGTCGTTAATAACTACTTCAAGACGGCTCACTACTTGGATCAAGCGGTTCAGGAATTCTACCACTATTTGAAAGTTTCCGGATTAATGAAGAACTCCATGATCGTCCTTTATGGTGATCATTACGGGATTTCGAACTCGGAGAACACGGACCTGGCTCGAGTCTTAGGTGTCAGTCCTGATAAATGGAACAACTACGATAATTCCAAAGTTCAGAGGGTTCCGTTCATGATCAACATGTCAAGCATTCAGAACGGTCACATCGACCATACCTTCGGTGGTGAAATTGATGTCCTACCAACTCTGATGCACATGATCGGAATTAATTCACGACCGTACATTCAATTTGGGACCGATTTGTTCTCTAAGCAACATGACCAAATTGTACCGTTCCGTAACCGTGACTGGGTAAGTCCAAAGTACAGTTCGATCGACGGTGTGATCTATGACACCAAGACTGGCAAAGTCATTCATCCCCACGGTAAATTAACCCAGAAACTAGCCCGAATTCAGGCGAAAGTCGATCTTGAACTATCATTGTCCGATGAACCCAACGAACAGAATCTACTGCGGTTCTATCACCCAAAGGGCTTCAGAGCCGTCAATCCAAATGATTACGACTACAATCATGAGCTTCATCGCGCTAAACAAATTGAACGTCGGTTAGGCAAGAAGTCACGCAGCATTTACAGTAAGCATCATCACCATTCAACCACGGACATGTACAAGACCGATGCCCCAGAATCCAGTGATGATTCTTCCGATAGCTCAAGCAATTAGTTTTAAATTTAGATAAATAAAAACCAGACTGATGTAATTGTCAGTCTGGTTTTTATTTACTTGATTAAATTTAACAATGATCAATGTTTAAGCATCGTACTGTGAATTGGTAAACGACGCTTTGGGTATAACGCACGCATGATTGAATTAACGGCAATTGGAACTTCACCAAAACCGGTGGCGATTAAGGTATCCTTACCCTTATATTTAGCTACGTCACCGACGGCATAAACTAAGTTCTCGTTAGTCTTCATCTGCTGGTTAACATCGACCTTACGAAGCAACCCTTTTAGCTTCAGGCTCCACTTTCGCATGGCCTGGTTAGTAGCAACGAATCCAAAGTTAACTACCACGTCATCGACTTTAATTCGACGAAAATCGTTCTCTGTTCGCATTTTCTTAGCGGTAACTAATAACTTACCGTCATCAGTGGAATTCAACTCACGAATTAAATACGGCGTAATTAACTCGATTGATGATTGTTTAACGCGATCGACCATCCGTTCAAAGCCACGGAAAGTATCACGACGGTGTAACAGATAGACCTTTTTAGCAACCTTATTAAGTAATAAGGCGTTATCAATTGCCGAGTTACCACCACCGGCAACTAATACCGTCTTGTTCTTAAATTGATCTAAATTATGGACGCTGTAGAATAACTGTTTATTTTTAAATTTTTCAGCATTCTTGGCCCGTAACTTTCGGGGATTAAAGGCACCACCACCGGTAGCGATCACGATAGCTTTCGTATAAGTCTTGGTCTGATCAGTAACGATCTGATAGCCACCGTCAACCGGGATAATATCCCGAACGGCCTGGTTTAGACGGATGGTTGGGTGCATCATATGCATCTGCTTCTTTAAGGATTTAACTAGATCTTTACCCTGAATGCCAGGATGACCACCGACATCCAAAATCGTTTTGTATGGATAAAGTGCTGAGACCTGACCACCTAAATGATCAAGACTTTCAATCAGCTGCACGTTGGCATCTCGCAAGCCTGAATAAAAGGCCGCAAACATCCCAACGGGCCCACCACCGATTACGGTGATGTCGTAAAATTTATTATTCAATATAACGATCCTCTTTTCTTTTTACCTCTAATATAATATCATAAAAGAGAATTAACGCTTTAGTAAAGGAAGTCAATTCATGCATTTTACCCCCAAGAAAATCGCTCTAGGCATTGTCATCGTTATTGAAGTCATTATCTTTTGTGTCCTCATTCAGTGGCAATTCCGTGGTCGAGTTTTGAATACTGTTCACGTTAAGCAACAATCCACCGCAACGGTTTTTATTCCAGGATTTGGTGGTAACGCCGCATCAACCAATGATTTTATTAATCAATACTCATGGCATAACGTTGCGACTAAATCACTTCGAATCTATATTTCTAAAAAGAATCATATTTCAACCATGAAACAATATCATCCGATCGTTAAGAATAACCCGATGGTCCAGCTGATCTTCCAGGATGATCTTCATCCTCATCGTCAGGCTGCCCAGATGATTTACGCAATGCACTACCTGTACAAGAAGTACCACATCAAGAAAGTCAACTTCATTGGTCATTCATCAGGTGGTAACATCGCCTTTGACTACATGATTCATAATCCGCACGCTAAACAGGTGCCAACACCCGTCAAATTAGTTACGATCGGTGCTAACTACGCACCGAACGATCCGTTAGTCAAGAATCTGCCAAAAGGCTTGCACATTTTAAACATCGCCGGTGAAATTTATAATTCCAAGACCGATGGTGAAGTTCCGAATAAAATCGTTAAGCCGATGGGCAAATTAGTCCGAAAGCACGTTGGTAAATACCGTTACTACGTATACAGCAGTAACCCGATGAGCGCTGAACACTCAATGCTTCATGAAAATCCGTCGTTAGATAAGATCATCGCCGAATTCTTATGGAACAACGAATATCCTGCCGGTTCAGAAAAATAACGAAATTAATTAAATTAATATTTATAAACCTCATTTTTTAAGTGAGGTTTCTTTTTACCTAAATTAAAGCATACAAAAAGACCGCTGTGATTATATCAGCGGCCTTTTGCAATATTATTCAATTTTCATGGAGCGATTATCAAGCAATATAGCTTTAAGCATCAAGTTGAGCCTCTAGATGATGAAGTTCAGCCATCCGAACTTTATGTGGTAAGAAGCGACGAATTTCTTCTTCGTTGTAACCAACTTCAAGCCGCTTGTTATCAAAAATGATCGGACGACGCATCAAGTCAGGATACTTAACGACTAAACTGATGAGCTGAGAAAGAGATAGGTCTTCTAAGTTCATGTGCAGTTTTCTCGTTAACTTCTTGTAAATATTTGAACGGGTGGAAATGATATCCGAACTACCGTTTTCGGTTAAACGTAAAATCTGCTTAACTTCATCGGCATTTAATGGCTTAGAATTAATGTTCCGTTCACGGAACGGGATATTATGAGCTTTCAACCATCCGCGCGCTTTGCGGCTTGATGCACTGCTTGGAGCTACATAAAGATTCAACATATAATCAACTCCTTTGAAAACCAGATCACAAAATCTTAACTAACCAAAATTGGTCCGTTAATTTGTGATCTTGTAAAGCATATCATACATGACATATCTTTTAAGCCCCTTTTAGCAGTTTTTTACTAGAGTGATAATTCTTAACAATTATGTAACAATCCAGCGTATGGTTCACAATTTTTTCAAAATTAACTATAATTTAGGTAACAGTTAAAAAGTAATTACGGAGGATAAATTCCATGAAACTAAATCTTTTATTAACCAGTGACGTTCATGGCTATCTCGTTCCAACCAACTACGTTAATTCGCAAATGGACGCCCCGTTCAGCCTCGAACGAGCCGCCACATGTCTAAAAGCACTTCAAAAGAAGCACACTTACACGTTGACCTTCGATGATGGTGATTATCTCGAAGGTTCGCCACTATCCTTTTACTTAGCTAAAATCAAAAAAGAATCGGCCCCGCACGAATTGGACGCCGCATTTAACCAGGTTCATTATGACTTTGGGATCGTCGGTAATCATGAATTTAACTACGGTCAAAGCTATCTGTTAAATTCCATCAAGGAATCCCATCGTCAGTTCCTTTGTGCGAACATCGTCGATTCCAAAGGCCACCATCCCTTTGGCAAGCCTTACATCGTTAAACAGGTCGGTCCAATCAAGGTTGCCGTAATGGGCTTAACAACCCAGGGAACCACGAAATGGGAAAAGTCAAAGAACCTAAAGGGACTCAAGTTTATTTCAGCCGTTACGACCGCCAAGAAATACGTGCCTTTGATGCGTAAACAAGCGGACGTTGTTATCGTTGCCTATCACGGTGGCTTTGAACGTAATAAACAAGGGGTCCCAACTGAGATCCTAAAGGGTGAAAACGAGAGCTACCAAATGCTTAAAGACGTCAAAGGGATTGACGCTTTGTTAACCGGTCATCAACACCGCATCATCGCTGATCATCTCTTTGGTGTTCCAACCATTCAGGTCGGTCACCGCGGTGAATTAGTGGGTGTCGTTACATTGGACATCAACGCGAATCGACAGATCACTGATTCTCAAGTTAAATTAATTCCGACCAAGGACTATACTCCGGATCCGCAGGTTACTCAAGCGATTAAGCCCACCGAAAAAGCCGTTGATCACTGGTTAAACCGCCCACTAGCAACGATTAATGGCTCATTATCATTCAAGAGTGCTCCTGAAGCCCGGATCAATAAATGCAATTTCATCGAATTTATCCAGCACGTTCAGATGGCGACCATGGGTGCTGACATTTCGGCAGCATCCCTATTTACCAATGAAGCTCACGGCTTTGAAAATCCAATTACTCTCCGTAACATCATGACGAATTACGTTTATCCCAACACTTTGTCACTTTCCATTATTAACGGTAAAATCCTAAAGGAAGCTATGGAACAAAGCGCTAAATACTTTACCTATAAGAACGGTAAATTTACCGTCAGTCGCCCGTTTGTCTATCCTAAGCCACTAAATTACTGTTACGACATGTACGAAGGCGTTAACTACGTCATGAACATTGCTAAACCAATCGGTCACCGCATCACTAAGTTAACCTATCACGGGAAACCAGTCAGACCCAATCAAAAGTTGAAAATCGTTCTTAATACCTATCGTGCCGTCGGTGGTGGCCATTATCCTATGTTCAACCGCAGTCAAATCGTTAAAACCAGCCATATGGTAATGGACCAGGTGATTGCTCATTACCTCAAGAGGCATCCCGTAATTAACGCAACCAATAACCACAACTTTAAAGTAATTTATAAAAAATAATTATAATCATTTAATTCATTAGAAAGACGTTTCAATTTTTTGAAGCGTTTTTCTTATCCTGAAATCAGTTTTAGCTTAGACTAATCACAAGTGTTGAGGAGGACCTAGTTATGCAATATCTTAAATTAAACGACGGTCATCGAATCCCAGCTAACGGTTTTGGTGACTTTCAAGTTCCTGACACCAAGGAATGCGCCGACGCCGTTCGTGAGGCGATTAAGACCGGCTATAACTTTATTGATACGGCCGAAATGTATGACAACGAAGATCAAACTGGTAAAGGCATTAAGGCTTCTGGGATTGATCGTGATAAATTATTCGTTGAAACCAAAATCTGGGAAACTAATTTCCAGTATGACGACGCTAAAAATGCCATTGATAAATCCTTAAAGGACCTTGGCTTAAACTACGTTAACATGTTCTTAATTCACTGGCCACACGGTGAATATGATCAAGCCTGGAGAGCCATGATCGAAGCTCATCAAGCCGGTAAATTAAAATCAATCGGGGTTTCCAATTTCTCTAGTCAACAGATCGTTGACTTGATTAAAAAGTTTGGTGTTAAACCAGCCGTTAACCAAATTAAAATCAACCCGTGGGATCAGAAGCACGATGAAGTTAAGTGGTTAGAAGATCACAATATCGTCCCCGAAGCTTGGTCACCATTTGCTGAAGGTCGCCACAACGCTTTCCATGACCCAACGTTAGGTAAAATTGCTAAAGCTCATGGTAAATCCAACAGCCAGGTCATTCTTCGTTGGTTATATCAACGTGGTATCGTTAGTTTAGCCAAGACGGTTCACCCACAGTACATGAAGGAAAACTTTGATATTTACAGCTTCAAACTCACCCCTAGTGAAATGAAGACCATTAATAATATCCAATAAGTATTTATAACCATACACAAAAACACCTAGCTAAATTGAATTTAGCCAGGTGTTTTCATTTTACAATTTAAGTTAATTAACGATCACTTAGGCGCGGCGACTGTCGCGGTAATGATGATAATGGTGATGCCAGTTACCAACGTACTGAATGGCCTTAAGCATTCGAATCGTCGTGATTTTGATCTTACCTGGGTAAGACAGTTCATTCTGAATTCGATCACGAACGTGTTTAGTTAATTCAGCACTCTGTTTATCATCCATTGCTTTTGGATCAATAATGATCCGTAATTCACGACCCGCTTGAATCGCATAGCTCTCTTTAACGCCAGCTTGTTGGTTGGCGATGTTTTCTAAGTTCTTCAATCGCTGCAGATATTCTTCAATCGATTCACTTCGGGCTCCTGGACGGGCACCTGACAATGCATCAGAAGTTGATACCAAAAGCGAAATCAAATTGGTCGGCGGAACATCACCATGATGAGCCGCAATCGCGTTAATTACGATTGGATCTTCATGATAGGTCTTCGCTAATTTGACCCCTAACTCAACGTGAGTCCCGGTAACTTCATGATCGATTGATTTACCAACATCATGCAATAAACCAGCACGACGAGCTAATTGGGTATCTAAGCCCAATTCTGCGGCCATCACACCAGCCATCTGACCAACTTCCATACAATGATACAGGACGTTTTGACCATAACTGGTTCGGAACTTTAAACGACCGATGATCTTCATTAAATCCGGATGCATCCAACCCAGATGCATTTCGTTAATGACGTTTTCACCAATTTCACGAAGTGCGTTATCAACTTCATCTTCAGCGTTTCGAACTTGAACTTCAATGTTCATATCCGTCATGTGGCGGGACACAATCAAGTTACTTAACGTTCGTCGAGCGGTTTCTCGACGAATTGGATCGTTGGTCCCAATATGAAGTAATAACGGATCATCAGGATCAAAGAATAGATCGGTCCCGGTAACACTTTCGATTAAACGAAGGTGCTGTGCGTTATGTTCCAATAACCGTCGTTTAATAATTGGATCCGGAACATTGATGCTACGTTCAATATGATTACGTGGTAAATCAATCGGTCCACGCTGAATTGCTTCGATAATAATGTCAGCGGCCCGTTGATCAGCGGTCTCTTCGGCGTCTTCGGTCTTGGATTTGATGATAATATCCTTTTCACGCTTTAATTCTAATTTAGTAGCGTTAAGAACCGTTGTCTTAGCGGTCGAATCATCAATCTGACTAATCTGATTCAGTTTCTTATGACATTTAGTAATTAGATCATTAGCTTGTTTAATCGTGGCTTGATAATGATCATGCACCTGATCATACTTCTGCTGATGATCCTTAAACGCATCAAATAATTTATCTAACCGAGCGTTATTTCGGTCTAAATAATCGGAATGGTTACGCAGTCGATCTTCAAATTCTGAATTGTCATGCTGCTGGTTATCTAAATCTTTTTCACTATTCTGAAGGTGCTTTTGGCTAGCTAAATGATCCTTTTTTAGGATGACTCGTTTATGACCATCAATCGCGTGCTGCTGATCCTTTAGATAGGCGTGTGCACGTTGATGAGCTTGTGATAATCGGTGCTGATTAGATTTCCTGTTAATCATGACACCACCTGAATAGCCTAACGCGGCCATGACAACGATAATTCCAGCTGTAAACATTGTGACCCTCCTTTCTTTTCAAGATTTAAATTCAAATTAATTACTTAACGATCTGATCGATTAACTTATACAGAACTTTCTTGTTATCCTTTGGAAATTCATGCTGGTTGATCTGGTCAGCAGTCTGTTGAACAGCATTCGGAGCGTCGCTAGCCTTAATAAAACCAGCATCAGCCTTAGTTAACTGTTTAACTTCATCAGGAGTAACTTCAAAGTGGAACTGTAAGCCCATCATGTTGCCCATGATAAAGCCCTGGTTATGGTCTAATTTCGTCTTGAAAAGCCGTTTACTGTCAATGGGTAACGTAAACTGATCCTGGTGCCAGTGTAAAACGGTCATCTGATCCGGAATACCACTGATCGGGTTCTGTTCAGACTTTTGAACTGGTAGCCAGCCAATTTCAGCGGTCATCCCTTTAAAGATCAAAGCGCCCATGGCTTTAGCAATTTGTTGGGCACCAAGGCATACACCTAAGATCGGCTTCTTTTCGGCATGCATTCTCTGAATTAAGTGGCGTTCATCAATGATCCACTGTTTATCCATATCGTTAGCGCTTTGGTCACCGCCCATAATGACTAAGAAGTCTAACTGGTCGGGACGAATTGCGGTTAATGAGTCACCCTTGTCTGGGCGAACGATTTTTACATCATAATTATGATCTTTAGCCCAGTCATCAATGTAACCGGGTCCTTCGACATCATTGTGTTGAACAACTAACATTTTCATGTTCTTATCACTCCGTCTAATCTTTCATCTGTTTACATTATAATCTAAATCATGTTAAATATCGACGGGCCAACTATTTGAAGTACTGCTTCAGAAAGCCCACGATCGTCCTCTGATAGAGTTTCGGTGACGTCTGATATGATGAAGCATGTGGAGCACCTTTGACGACCAGAAGCTGTTTAGGACCTTTATCAGCTCGGTATAATTTATAGACCATTCGTGTTGGAACGAACTGATCGTTGCCACCGTGAATAAATAGCATCGGCCGATGGTTCTTTCTGACCTGATTCAAGGCACTGGCCTGGACAAAATTATAGCCGTCTTTCTTTTGGGTAAGGTGGCTAACGTACGGAATAATGGAATTCTGAATAAAGCCAGGCATGTGATACAGTTGACTAGCTTCATAATGCAGTTCACTGTTTACACTGTCGTAACCACAATCTTCGATAAATCCTTTGACCTGTGGTGGAACGTTATCCTGACCACTGACCATCATGGTGGTGGCACCACCCATGCTGACACCGAACATCACGATCTTAGCCTGACGACCGGAATGCCGAATTATCTTATGAATCCATTTAATGTAATCTAAGCGATCGGGCCAGCCGTAACCAATGTAGTGGCCTTGACTCTGACCCTGACCACGGTCATCTGGTACTAAAACGTTGTAGCCTAAGTCATGAAACATCTTAGCGTACGTCCACATCGTGTTCTTGTCGCCCATGTAACCATGTGCGATTACGATCGTCTTCCTGGTTGGGTTAACTGCCGGAACGTAATTGGCGTCTAACATTAGATTCCGGGTCGCGGACATTTGATGCCAATTCTGCGCATGGACCTTTTTAAACCAGCGCTGACCGTTAATTTCATCGGTCTGATGATTTTTAAGAAAGTTCTTGTGACTTGGCACCACCGAAACGTTATAAAAATAATAACCAGCACCGACAAAACTGGCGCCTAAAATTACTGCTAACGAAAAAATAATTGCTGAAAGTAATTTATATTTCTTTTTCATATCTCATTCACCTTTACTCGATCACAAACAACACTAAGTGTTCAACGCTCCTGAAAGTTGGTATAATAGGGCTAAAGGAGTGATATCGTGTTCAAAGATCGTTTAAGAGCTCTTCGAAAGGGTCGTCATTTAACCCTGAGTCAACTCGCTAAGGGCCTTAATAAAAAATTTCATAATGATAAGAAACACTTAAACACCAGTCCTCAAATTGAAAACTGGGAACGTGGAATTCGAATTCCACCATACACCGAAATTATTAAATTAGCACGCTACTTCAACGTCAGCATGGATTACATCGCGGGACGTTCATATAACGATAAGATCGATTTAGCCAACCTCTTCGTTGGTGACAAAACACTTCAGTTTGATGGCAAACCGTTAAGTACCGATGACCGTAACGAAATCTACGAAATCATCCGAGGTTACCTATACGAAAAGAGCCACCCCGTTAC
The DNA here is from genome assembly GCF_004359375.1 of Acetilactobacillus jinshanensis. NCBI lineage: Bacteria > Bacillati > Bacillota > Bacilli > Lactobacillales > Lactobacillaceae > Acetilactobacillus > Acetilactobacillus jinshanensis. The sequence goes on from NZ_CP034726.1 coordinate 1,545,135, forward strand.
TAAAACGAATGGCCATAAACGTAATCAAAAGAAGCAAACGCAGCTTAACCTTTTATAAAGGACGATTAATTGATGAACAAACGGAAATTATTTAAGAAACTCCGTCGTCAGCATAAGATTCAGCATAAGCCAACTTATATCGAACAGATGAAGCATTATTATCATTTATTTAGTCATTACATGACGATTAAATTTTTGATTAATAACGTTTTGGAAAGTGATCGTTTACTGCAGAAAAAGCAGTTACCGCAAGATTTACCAACCCTTCTGTTACCGGATGACATTCAAAACATCATCTTTAAACGGGTCAATAAATTATATCCAAAGGGCAACACCCGTGGTGACCGACTCTGGAATAAATATAGTGAAGCCTTACCGAAGTTGGATAAACTGCTCCGATCCTACCGAGAATATCTAGAAAACGAATACGGTATGTGGGCTTACATCTCGGCACCGTTCGCCGCTGACCTAGCTCATTTTATCGGCCCTAAAGATCGGGCCTTAGAAGTCATGGCCGGCAATGGTTACGTATCCAAAGGCTTACGTGATCATGGCGTCCACGTCTATTGTACCGATAGCTTAGCCTGGACTAAGCAAAACGAAACCGGCAAGCATTTGGTAACCAACGTCGAAAAATTAGACGCCCTCAGTGCTTTCCGGAAATATCAGGATAAAATCAAATACATCATCATGAGCTGGTCACCAGACGGTGTACCGGTCGATTGGCAATTATTACAGGCCGTTCGTAAATCCGGTCGTGATATCCCGATGATCGTCATCGGTGAAAAGAACGGTGCCACGAACTCTAAACAGTTCTGGCAGCATGCTCACTTTATTCAGAACGATGCGGTTAAGAAATTAAACCGTCATCATCAGAGTTTCGATCTCATGCATGATCACGTTTATTTAATCAAATAATTACTTTTTACGACGACTGGTCCGGCGACGATAAGTCCGACGTGTCCGCTTTTTACGGTACGTGCGCTTAGTTCGACGGGCTCGGGTCGTCTTTTTAGTCTTCTTTGCTTTTGGATGCTTTTTAGCATATTCCTGATTAGCCTTAATCTTTTTAACCTGATCAGCTAACCAGTTTTTAATAAACGCAACGTCATCATCCGGATGCTTGATAAAATCGTCAACACTGGCGACCTGATCTAAACGGAATTTGGAACGGTTAACATCCGGATCAGCAATCATGACGTAAACGTTAGCCATCATCTTACCGTCGTTAGTAATTAACCGTTTCATCGGTCGAATACTGGTGTACGGTAAGTTAATAACGTTCACTTCTAAGCTAATCACCATCTCAGTGCTCATAACCTTTACATTAGCTTGAGCGGCTTGATGATCATTTAAGTTCTGAATCATGAATTTAATCATGGGTTGAACAGCCTTACTGAAATTCTTAGTTAAGGTTGTTTTACGGACACTCTTGGTCTGAGTAGCGAATTTCTTGTTATCGATCTGCTGAATTAATTGATCAGCGTCCATTTGCATATACTTTCACCTGACTTGATTTCTAATGTCGAGTTAGATTATATCACAATTGACTTTAGCTAAAGTAAGGTGACACTTTTGAAGTGGCAATACCATTTACGAGTCCCTGCTGAAATCACACCCTGTTCAGTTAGGCACTACCTAAGTAAATACTTATTGATTCCCCGCTATAAAATTTATCGACTCCGTAAACACCAGCGGGTTTTAGTTAATCATAAATACCTGCCGATGAACTACCAGATTAATGCCGGTGACCATGTCGATCTCACTTTTTTACCTAGTGATTTCCGAGAACCATTTCCAAACGTCGATCCTGATAGTGCGGCCAACGTAAAGATCGCCTACGAAGATCGTGACCTATTAGTCGTTAATAAACAACGTGGTGATAAAACGCATCCCAATCAACCTGGTGAGATCGGCACCACCCTTAACCATGTCGCCGCTTATTTACAACCTAAGCATGAGCAGCCCTACATCGTTCACCGACTTGATCAGCAGACTTCCGGGGCGTTAATCATCGCTAAAAATCCGGCAGTCGTACCAATTCTAGTCAGATTAATCAGTGAGAAACGGATCAAACGAACCTATCTAGCTTGGTGCCAAGGCATTTTTAAAAAGCCTTCAGGCATTATTAATCAGCCGATTGGTTACGATCCTAAAGACCAACGGAAACGGAAGATCAACGGCCTTCACGCTAAACGAGCCATTACTAAGTATCACGTTATTAAAACTAAGGGCAATCGTTCATTAGTCAAAATCAATCTAATGACCGGACGGACCCATCAGATCAGAGTTCATATGGCATCTCTTGGTCACCCAATCATCGGTGATCCACTGTATAATCCAGAAACTCAATTATACGACCCGATGCTTTTGCATTCGTGGCAGCTCAAACTAATCCAACCGTTCTATATGAACGTTGTCCACGTCACGACACCCTTACCTAACGACTTTAAAATTTAATTAATTTAGACAAAAAGAAAAGGCGTTACATCAAATGATGTAGCGCCTTTTAATTTTAGATTAAATTCGAAATCAGTTAATGATTACTTGTCATTGTTGACTGGAGTCCATTTCCAGTTAACAACTTCTGGTAAATCAGTACCGTGGTCACGAATGTAGTAGTAATGCTTATTTAAGATGCTGTCCATCTTACTCTGGAAGTCAGCAGACTTACCAGCTAAGGATGGTACATCCTGAACAACTTCTTTAGCTAAGTCGAAACGATCCATCTTGTTCAAGACAGGCATGTCGAATGGTGTAGTAATATCACCGTTTTCACGGTAACCATGAGCATGTAAGTTCTTGTTGTGACGGTCAAAGAAGATGTCCTTTAATAAGGATTCATAACCATGGAATGCGAATACGACTGGCTTGTTCTTAGTGAAGATGCTGTCGAATTCTTTGTCACTGATACCCTTCTTGGTGTACTTAGGGTTGAATAACTTGATCAAGTCAACGACATTGACACAACGAATCTTCAAGCTAGGGAAGTTCTTGTGTAAGATGTCGATAGCGGCAAAGGTTTCACGAGTAGGTTCACAACCAGATGCGGCCATAACAACATCAGGTTCGTTATTACCATCAGTAGAAGCCCAGTCAACAACACCTAAACCATTGTCAACTAACTTAGTAGCTTCGTCAATGCTGAACCATTGAGGACGAGGCTGCTTAGAAGTAACTAATAAGTTAATGGTGTTATACTGCTGGAATGCTTTGTTACCAACTGCCAATAAGGTATTGGTATCGGATGGTAAGTATTCGTTAATGTAGTCTAACTTCTTTTCAGCTAAGTGGTTCAAAAGACCTGGATCTTGGTGAGTGAATCCATTATGGTTCTGCTGGAATGCGGTAGAAGTATCAACGATGTTGATAGATGGAATTGGACGACGCCAAGCAGCGGCTTTACCAGTCGTGGACTTTTCTAACCACTTGTAATGCTGAGTAAGCATGGAATCAACAACACGGCCGAATGCTTCGTAAGTGTTGAAGAAGCCATGACGACCAGTTAAGGAGTAACCTTCTAACCAGCCTTCACACTGATGTTCGGATAATTGAGAATCAATTAAACGACCAGAGTGAGCGATATCAGCATCGTTAGGCTTATCAATCTGTTCCATGAACTGACGGTTAGTCGTCTTTAATACGTCGAACAGACGGTTGGATTCTGATTCATCAGGACCCCAACCACGGAAGTTATGTGGGTTCAACTTCATTACTTCAGCGATCCACTTGGACCAGTTAGCCATGTCTTGGCCTTTAATGGAACCAGGTGTCTTGAAGTGTAATGCGAACTTACGGTAGTCAGGTAAGCGTAATGGCTTTGGATTGATACCACCATTGGTGATAGGGTTCATGGCCATACGTTGCTTACCTTTAGGTGCCATGTTACGGATTGAGTCCTTAACAGAACCATCCTTGTTGAATAATTCTTCTGGATGGTAGGACTTTAACCATTTTTCTAATACGTCAACATGAGACATGTCAACGGCAGAAATCGGTAACGGAACTTGGTGGGCACGAGAAGAATCTTCGACCGGAAGACCTTGGAAGTTCTTCTTCGGACCAGTCCAACCTTTAGGAGTACGTACAACGATCATTGGCCAACGAGGTAATTTAGCGGTGTCGGCAGTTTCTTTAGTACGTGCGTACTTCTGAATGTTCTTGATTTCTACGATACAGTGATCCATGACCTTTTCCATCTGTTCGAAAACGTCATCGACGTTCTTAGGGTCATCAGGATCATTCTTGTGGTCTCTAGGATCCCAACCTTTAACTTCAACGAAGTGAGGGTCCCAGCCCATGCCATGGTAATATTCAGCTAAGCTCTTATCGTCCATACGAGCTAAGATAGTTGGGTTAGAAATCTTGAATCCGTTTAAGTTGATGATTGGTAATACGGCACCATCAGTGACAGGGTTAATGAACTTGTCAGAGAACCATGATGCACATAAAGGACCAGTTTCAGATTCACCATCACCGATTTCAACAGCGGCGATTACGTCAGGGTTATCAAAGATAGCACCAACACCATGGGATAGAGAATAACCTAATTCTCCACCTTCATGGATGGAACCTGGTGTTTCTGGTGCGGCATGTGAAGCAACTCCACCTGGGAATGAGAATTGCTTGAATAATTTAGCCATACCTTTTTCATCATCAGATACGCTTGGATAAATTTCAGAATAACTGCCATCAAGGTAGGAGTTGGAGATCATTACTTGACCACCATGACCTGAACCTTCGATGTAGAACATGTTTAGATTGTACTTCTTGATTACACGGTTTAAGTTCGCGTAAATAAAGTTTTGAGATACAATCGTACCCCAGTGACCTAACGGATGGACTTTAACATCTTTAGCGGTCAATGGGTGCTTTAATAATGGGTTATTACGAAGATAAAGTTGACCAACGGATAAGTAGTTAGCAGCTTGCCAGTACTTTTCGTTGTCCTTTAAGTATTGCTTAGAATCGTAATTGACAGCCATTGAGTTCACTCCTTTTAATGGGATTAATATACAATATTGACGTGATAACTATACGATTACCACTATCTAGTATTATACATTACTATACATAAAAATATAATCATTACCCGATAATTAGTCGGAAGTAACGACTTTTAATTGTCGTATCCCATTATGGGGGACAAACCTTTAATAGTCTAGTCTTTTTAATAAAAAATCAATGTTAAAATAAAATTAAAGAGATTTATCCATCGAAGGTGATCAATAATGTCAAAAAAGAAAAATCGCATCAAAAAGACGCTAGTCGAAAAAATGTTAGGTGCGCACAAAATCCCCTACAAGCCGTTCGTCATCCCAACTAAACAGATTAACGACGTTCAGCAGATGGTCCTAAAGGGTACCGGACTTGATGAACATCGCGTCTACAAGACTTTAGTCCTAAGCGGTAAAAAGACCGGCCCATTAGTCGGTGTCGTCCCGTTAGATATGTACCTAAACGAAAAGGCCCTTGCTAAGGCGTCTGGTAACAAGAAAGTCGAAATGATCCCATTAAAAAAGCTTCGTAAGACCAGTGGTTATCAGCACGGTGCCAACACTCCCATCGGAATCTACGAACGGGATCACTACCCGATCTTCTTTAGTGATATCGCTAAAAAGCAGGGTGAGATCTTAGTTTCATCCGGTGAAATCGGTCGTTCCGTTGAAGTCAACGCTGAAGACGTTGCTAAGATGACGCACGCCAAGTTTGCACCAATCGCTCGAACATCGAAACCTTAACTTATTCTTTTCCGTTCCACTCGTTTTTAAACTCACGTAAAAATCGAATCATAACTTCTTGACGACCTTGAGCCAACTGCTTTGCTGCAGCAGTATTAAGGTCGTCTTTTATTTTGAGTAATTTCTCATAGAAGTGATTAATGGTGGTCCCCTGAGTATAATTACGTTCTTTAGCTTTCGTCATATGAATCCGGGGTTTCAGTTTTGGATCATACATCTTTTCACCAACGTGACCACCAAAACAGAACGCCCTAGCGATCCCGATCGCCCCAATGGCGTCTAAACGGTCGGCATCCTGAACCAATTGACCCTCAACTGGCAAATGATAATGATGCTGAAGATTGTCGCTGAATGACATATGGGTGATAATCAGCATGATCTTATTAATCTGGCCTGTTGAATAATACCATTGCTTCAGTTTATTTATCAGATCTTGTTGAGCTTTTGCCGGATCATTCACTAACTTATCATCGATCGTATCGTGTAAATATGCAGCCGACTTTGTAATTAACGGATCGGCTTGTGGAGTTTGCTGCAGAAGTTTACACGTCGTGTTAACAACTCGCTGAACATGGTCAAAGCTGTGCCCACTTCGATCTTGTGACATTCGTTGTCTTGCAAATTTCTTCATTGCATTAAAATCAGGTTTCATGATTAATTAACTCCTATCTTAAATACGAAAAAAGACGCGATTTTGTATCATCGCGTCATTTTATTTTAACTATCATTTGTTATTAACGAACGACCATTACAGAAATCGGAGCAAACTTTGACATGTAACCGGCTTGGGTCCCTAAGTGTTTACGGAAACCTTTGTAGGATAATGAACCGATAATTAATAAATCAGCTTTGGTTTCTGGAATAATTTTTTTAACGATCTGCTTACCAGGATGACCTTCACCCGTAACGGTAATAACGTTTTTAACACCCTGTTTTTCAGCATATTTCTTATAAATCTTAAGGCGGTTAAGAACGTCTTCCTTACTACCGTTAACAAAATTATGGTTTAAGGCTTGATAAGAATTTAAATCCTGGGATTCCCAGATTGACGCAATAATTAACGTTACGTTATTTTCTTTGGCATAATTAATTGCGTAATGGAAAGCTAACTGTGCGTCATCAGAATCATCCACACCGACCAAAATTCTTTTGTAAGTCTTGTTGAGTGGCGTTAGATCCATGTTATCTCCTCCTTGAAGAGTGCCAGAAGATTCGATAAATCATTTTCACGACTGATTGTACCAAAATTAAAGCGGGATAAGTAGTAATTGCCATTCCGATAACCAGTAACGGCTCGTGGAACTCGTAAATTTCATAAAGGTTAAACAGGTGGCCCCAGACCAGGAACGTTAGGGTAAAGAAGATGGCGGTCGCAATAATGATCATCAATTTAAATCGGCTTAGTGGCTTGGACACCTTAATCAGGGCTAACCAGCAGATCGTCCCAGTCAAGATGACGTTGATTGACGATGCTTCAAAATAAGGCAGGGTCAAAATCTTACTGATCATTTCATCAAGTAAGATATACGCAATGATGGTGATAGCGGCAGGTACCGCGACCTTAACGATCTTTTCGGTAAATTGATGGGAAATTCGGTCGTAATTTGGCTCCAACGCCAGGAAGAAGGTCGGAATCCCAATCATAAAGGTACTGATCGGCGTCAATTGAATCGGCTGAAATGGATAGTCACGGGACGCAAAGATGAATAGACACGTCAACGCCAGTGAATACATAGTTTTAATTAGATAAAGTGAAGCCACGTTAGCCACGTTATTAGTAACTCGTCGCCCTTCACCTAAGACATTGGCCATGGCTGCAAAGTCCGAGTGCATCAAAACGAAGTTCGCAATACTCTTGGTACTTTCACTGCCGGTTGCCATCGCAATTCCACAGTCAGCCTGTTTTAAAGCCAAAATATCATTGACTCCGTCACCGGTCATCCCGACCGTATGACCGTCTTCCTGCAAAGCTTTAATTAGCCGTTGCTTCTGTTCCGGCTTAACGCGACCGAAGACTCGGTAATGTTTCACAATCCAACGGTAATCTTGATCGGGACGAACCGTTGACATGTCAATCAACTTATCAGAATTGGGAATTCCAGCTTGATAAGCAACGCTCGATGCCGTGACCGGATCATCCCCTGAAATAACGTTCAGACGAACGCCCTGCTTAACGAAGTACTTAAATATCCGTCTGGCGTTGGGTCGAATAATATCCGTAATTAAAATCAAGGCGATCATATGAGCATGGCCAACAGCTTTTGTAATTGGTCGTGTGGTTTTAGCAAAGCCAACAACTCGATAACCCTGGTGCGCATAGTGCTCAATCTTAGTTTTCAATTCTGGTGATAATTGACTAATCCATTGCGGAGCGCCCAGGATATAATTACCGGATTTAAATTCGGCTCCGCTCCACTTCCGAATTGACGAAAACGGTACAACCTTTTGAGCTATCTCATGGGTACTGTTTAACTGCAGTTTTAAGGCCTCCGCCGTGGAGTCGGTATCATCAATGGCGTGGATCATGGTGCCCAGAGCTTTTTTAATCTCATCAACTCGGTAGTTACCTAACGGTATAACATGACGCATCTTTAACCGACCGGTCGTAATGGTCCCGGTCTTATCAAGGCACAGAACATCGGCTCGAGCTAAAGTTTCAATGGCCGGTAAACTCCGCACCAGGACGTGGTGCCGAGCTAATTTCATGGCGGATACGGCTAAGGTGACTGAAGACAAAAGGACTAACCCTTCAGGAATCATCCCAATCATCGCGGCGACCGTTCCTAAAATCGCTTTATTAGTTGAAAGACCCTGAATAATCTTCGATGAAAATAGCGCAATGCCTAACGGCACGATCACATAGGTTAAAATTCGAATGATCGTCTTAATGATGTTAAGCAGTTTACTACTTTTTTCATGACTGGTCCGAGCTTGATTCGACAACTGATTAACAAAGGCTTTACTGCCAACTTTAGTGGCAACCATCCTGGCACTGCCACTGATGACGACGCTCCCTGAAACAATCGGATCACCGTCTTCTTTATTAATGGTGTCCGGTTCCCCGGTAATCTGGGATTCGTTAACTTCTAAGGCTCGGGTCTGAATAATCTTACCGTCGACTGGGACCTGATCACCTAATCGCAAGATGATTACGTCATCCTTTACGATCTGGGACGGCAATAAGCGTTCAATCTTTGAATTTCGGCATACCATGATTCGGCCCTGTGAAAGCAACGCCATCTGGTCAATTCGGTGTTTTGAACGGATTTCCTGAAAGGTTCCAATAATGGTGTTCGCGATTGCAATGATCAGAAACAACAGGTTCTTATAACTTCCGGTGTAAAAGACCAATGCACCTAACGCTAGATTGACGATATTGAAAAGCGTAAAGGTATTACCCCAGACGATTGCACCCACGCTGCGGGTCAATGATTTAGGATGATAGTTCACCTGATGATGATTGATTCGGTCCATCACCTGTTCAATTGTTAAGCCCTGATTGGGATTTAAATGCGAATTGGCCATTGCTATAAACACTTCTTTTAAAAAATCTGCGCATATCTATTATAATTTCAAATGTATCAATTGTTCGATAATAAGAATATAGGGAGGATATAAACATGAAAATTCAATCCATTCGCGACACCGTAACGTTAGCTGATGGTCAAAAGATGCCCATGGAAGGCTTCGGTACCTATAAGTTAGTATCACAAGACGTTATGGACCGTGCCATCAAAACCGCATGGGAAAGCGGCTACCGTCTTTTTGATACCGCTCAGTTTTACCACAACGAAAAACAATTAGGTAACGCCCTTCAAAAGCTCAACGTTCCTCGTGATCAATACTTTTTAACCACTAAGATCCCGGAACCAAAACAGGGCTATCAGTCCACGTTAAAAGCCGTTGACGAATCATTAGCTAATCTCCAGACGGACTACTTAAACCTAGTCTTAATCCACTGGCCAATTCATTCCGAATTCTTTAACACCTGGCGAGCTTTAGAAAAGGCTAAGGCTGACGGCAAAGTTAAGTCCATTGGGGTCAGTAATTATCATCGCACTCATTTAGAATATTTACACACCCAAGCCAAGGAAATGCCGGTCGTTAACCAAATTGAAAACCATCCCTACTTAAGTCAGCAACCGATGGTCGATTTTGATCGTCAATCCCACATCGTAACCCCGGCTTGGAGCCCAATGGGCCGTGGTGCCGTTTTAAACGACCCAACCATCGGTAAGATTGCTAAAGCACATGGCAAATCAACTGCCCAGATCGTTTTACGTTGGCACTTACAGCGCGGTGTCGCCATTATTCCAAAGTCCAAAACACCTTCACGGATCAAAGAAAACGCTGATCTTTACGATTTCCAGTTATCCAATCATGAAATAAAGATGATGAACGGTTTAAACCGGAATCAGCGAACTGGTGACGATCCGGAATTAGTTTATGAAATCGAACATCAATACTAACTATTTCGATAATAAGTTAACTTTATGGGTTTATCATAATCAAAAAAATTATGGTAAATCCTTTTTATTTTGCGAATTAACTTGAAATATCGAGATTGGGTGCTAATATTAAAAATGAACTTATTCATATAACACTATTCATTTGTTTCTATTTCATTTAACTCCGCCCAAAGTAACTTGGAATATTTAAAAAGCCGCATCGAATTTAATCGATACGGCTTTTTCTTTTGTTATATTCAAATCTTAATTAAATCTTTTCAGCTTTCTTCGGATCCTCCACGACTTCACGGTAATAACTGTGAGCCTGATTCATGTCGAAAGCATGTTCAGATTTACCGATAACGGCGGTAGCTAATGAATTACCAACCACGTTGACTGCGGTACGACCCATATCAACTAATCGGTCAATCCCGGCAATCAAAGCTAAACCTGACATCGGAATGCCGATGGTTGAAGCGGTAGTTAGTAAAACAACGAATGAAGCACTTGGTACACCGGCCATACCTTTACTAGTAACCATTAATACCAGCATGATCACGATCTGCTTACCAATGGATAGGTCCAAGTGATAAGCCTGTGCTAAGAACAGAACACCCAATGACTGGTAGATAGCAGAACCATCTAAGTTAAAGGTATAGCCAACTGGAATGACGAAGTTAGCGATGGCTTTCTTAACACCTAACTTAACCATTCGCTGCATGTTCTTTGGTAAAGCAACTTCGGAACTAGCGGTGGTAAATGCTAAGACAACTTCTTCCTTAATTACTCTTAACAGCTTCATAATTCTGAACTTGAAGATTCTAGCAACTAAACCTAGGCAAACTAAAACGAAGAAGATCATGGCACCATAGGCTAAAGCAACGAAGTACCCAAGTGGTAATAATGACTTGAGTCCCATCTGAGCAACGGTTGCACCCATTAAGGCAAAAACACCTAGTGGAGCAATGTGCATAATCCAGTCAACGATCTTGAACATTACCTTGGCAACGGAACTCATGAACGTAACTAAGATGTGACCTTGTTTACCAACGGCGGTAACACCTAAACCGAAGAATACACTGAATACGATTACGGCTAACATGTTACCTTGAGCTAACGACTTGAAGATGTTAGTTGGAATCATGTTAATTACGAATCCCCAGAAGCCACCTTTAGAAGCGGTGTGGGCAACGGAAACGTATTGTGAAATGTTAAAGCTGTGTAAGGAATGAATGTTGATTAAAGTTCCTGGATGGAAAATGTTACCAACAAATAGACCAACGGCTAAGGCAACGGTCGTCATGACTTCAAAATAAATGATGGTCTTTAGACCGATTCGTCCTAACCGTTTCATACTACCAATACTGGCAATCCCGACGGTCAAACAAGAAACGATGATCGGTAAGACGATCATTTGAATTAGATTAATGAAGATCGTCCCAATATTCTGCATCGCCATAATCGCCATCTGGTTATGATACAACAGAAATCCAATCCCAATCCCTAGAAACAGACCAATTAAGATCTGAGTGCCTAGGGTTGGCATATGGAAAAATCGTTTTGAACTCTTTTTCATATTAATATCCCCTCTGTGTCTCTGCATTATTAAAGTATCAAAAAAGCCTCATGATCTTTAGACCATGAGGTTTAATTTTCGGTTCATTAACTTCGCGATGAAATTAATCCACACAGTCTAGAGTGAAGCCTGTGCGAATTGACTCAATTCAATAACATTCCAATCGTTCACACGGGCGTTAAAGATTTAATTTATAATCAAAATCTAATTTCGGATCTCGATCATCTTTAACGTCGTCATCAATTAATAAGTTAATTCGGTGAACGATGAACATTATTAAAACTTCCAATCATTAAATCTATTAAACGAAACTTACTTGTAAGTTATCGTTTCTTAATTCACTTTTAATAATATCATTAAATCAAAAAAATGCAAATATATTTTTATCTGCATATTTGTCAAATTACATAATGCTTTGTATACTAAACCCAATTTACGAAATTGAAAGGTATGATTTTATGAATTCAACTCGTCGTCAGTTAAAACAGCACGCGAGAAACATGTTAAATCCGAATTTTGGGTTCTTTGCGGCTTTAATTTTCCCATCATTCATCCTTGCGTTTTTAAGTAGTATTAATGGGAATATCGTTTTCAAACGTGTCATGTATTCTAATACATCATTTAGTGTCTGGATGGGCAGTGATTCAGTATCAACCCTTATTGATATTATCGGTTACCTGTTAATCACCAGCGTTGCTTTGGTCTGCTTAGACTTAGTCAGAGGCAAACGGTCATGTGAGCACGGAATCGAGCAGTCGACCACGATTTTCCATAATGGTAATTACTTTATGGGAGCACTTATCATCGGTTTCTTACGAATAATGTGGCAATTCTTCTGGTCCCTGCTCCTTATTTTTCCAGGGATCATTAAGCAACTAGCCTACTCTCAGGCGATTTATATCTATAAGGATGCCGTTGATTCCGGCCATCGCATGAAATATTGGGACGCCATCACTAAGAGTCGCCATTTAATGAACGGTCATAAGTGGGAACTATTCGTAATCCAGTTAAGTTTCCTAGGCTGGTTTATCATCTCAGTTTTGACCTTCTCGATAGCTGATTTCTGGGTCCAGCCCTACTATCGTTTAACGTTAGCTAACTTCTATCAGAAATTAATTACTGATCCTGATAACAAGTAAATGTTTCACGTGAAACAAAAAGCGGCGTGAGTTATTTACAACTCACGCCGCTTTTTGCAGCAATTTTAAAGTAATTATGAAGGATTTGTTATGAAAAATTATTTGTGTTGACTATTTTGATGAGCCTTACGAGCCTGCTGACGCTGACGAGCGACCTTAATGAAGGTTGGGTCAATCGTGTTAACTAGGTAGTCAGCAGATTCACTGTTTTCTAACGGATCCATACCAATCTTTTCCATGTACTTGGATACTCTGATTGGAACGAAGAGTTCTAAGACTTTAATAATGATAATATCCATGATTACGACAAAGATAATCGTAAAGGCGGTAACACCAAGCTGAAGTAAGAATTGATGCATACCACCACCATAGAACAGACCGTTATGTTTTACGACGCTGTTGATACTGCTGGTTGCAAATACTCCAGTTAAGATACTTCCGACAATTCCACTAACACCGTGGCAGCCGAAGGCATCTAAAGTATCATCTAACTTAATGCGACCTTTAATGTAATTAACAAAGAAGTAGCTGAATAATGTCGAGATTAAGCCAATCCAGAACGAGCCCCAGACGGTAACGTAACCAGCGGCTGGAGTAATTCCAACTAGACCACACAGGGTACCAGTACTAACACCGGCTAATGTTGGATTACCATGGAAAATCCGGTCAAGGGCCATCCAGGTCATCATAGCAGTCCCGGTTGAAACAGTTGTCGTTAATGCAGCTTGCATAGCAACGTTATTAACGGCTAATGCTGAACCGGCGTTAAAGCCGTACCAGCCAATCCATAGAATGGTGGCACCTAATACGACCCAGATCAAATTATAATGAATGATCTTATGCTTATAGTTCAAACGACGGCCCAGGAATACTGCCAGGACAAATGCAGTAACTCCGGCATTGATGTGAACAACGGTCCCACCAGCAAAGTCTAGAACACCTAACTTAGCTAAGAAACCAGTGGGGCTCCATACCATGTGGGCCATTGGGTAATATACCAAGATAGACCATAAAACGATAAATAATAGTAGAAAACGGAAACGCATCCGGCCAACAACGGCACCAACGAACAGTGCTGGTGTAATTACAGCAAACATCATTTCAAACATCATGTAAGCTCCAGTCGGAATATGAGTTTGTGGCATTAACGCTTTAAGGTTGACGCCATGTAAGAATAAATGATGGAAACTGCCAATGATTCCGTGGAAATCACCTACGAATGATAAATTATAGCCAAAGGCAATCCACAGTAAGATCGCAATCCCAGTAATAATAAATACAGAAAACGTAGTATTGACAACGTTTTTCTTAGATACTAAACCACCATAGAAAAAGGCCAGCCCTGGTGTCATAAACAGCACCAGAATTGCTGACATAATTACAAAAAATGTGTTTGCAGCATTCACGTTTGTCAGTCCTTTTATACATGTTCAGATTTCCTCTTTACATGTAAGAAAGTATAACACTATGAACGCCATGTTAAATGTTTTTATTCAAATTTATGAAAATAATTTAACTTTATGTAAGGTTTTATAACATATGATGGCAATAAAAAAGACCGACGGTTCGTCGGCCGGTAATCTCATTTGGGTAGATTAAGCTTATTTAATGCTGATGCGGTGGGAATTATCAATCTTTTTAGCGGCCTTTGGTAAAGTAACTTTCAATAAGCCGCCGTCATAACTAGCGGAAATCTTATTAAATTTGACGTTTGGCAAGTAGAACGCACGGTTAACGTTGCTCATTGAGCGTTCGCTACGGAGAACCTTGCCCTTATTGTTCTTAACGTTACGGGATACGTTATGAACGGCATGAATCCGTAAAGTGTTGTGACGGTAGTCCATGTGGATCTGGTTCTTCTTGAAACCCGGTAATTCGGCGGTTACCTGATAGTTCTTCTTGTTTTCAGTAACGTCAGTCTTCATTGGGTTCATCTTTGGCATGGCATTGAAGAAGCTCTTGTCAAGATCACCAAAGAAGTCATTCATTGAGCCTAAATCGAAGTCATCGTCAAAGTTAGTCATTGGGTCATCATTAAATACGTTACTTAATTCTTCACTCATATTAATGTCTCCTTTATCAAAGCGGTTAACTTTAGCACTCTTTTTAATTAGTGCTAATTTGATTCTGTAAAAGAAGACCGGTAATTAACCAGCCTTCAGATTTTAATTCAATTTAATCTACGATTACTTGATGTTGATTTGGTGGCTGCTGTCATCTTTTTCAACCTTTGGTAAGGTTACCTTTAACAGACCACCATCATAGGTTGCGCTAACTTTGCTTAAGTCAACGTTTGGTAAGTAGAATGCACGGGCAACGTCACTGTTGGAACGTTCTTTTCTTAATACTCTGCCCTTGTCATTCTTAGCGGCTTTACTAATGTTGTGAGTAGCGTGGATCCGTAAGGTATTGTCACGGTAATCCATATGGATATCATCTTTCTTAAAGCCTGGTAATTCGGAAGTTACTTGATAATCATCCTTGTGTTCAACGACATCTGTTTTCATCTGGTTGTGACTGGCAACTGAGTCGAATAAACTACGACCAAAGTTACCAAAGAAATCGTTCATTGGATCTTCGTCATCATCAAACATGTTTCTTAATTCATTTGCCATAATGAAAACCTCTTTCTAATCAATTGATATCAAACTTAATTAATCGATACCCAAGTTCAATTCAATTATTATTTTA
Organism: Acetilactobacillus jinshanensis; assembly: GCF_004359375.1. Lineage (NCBI taxonomy): Bacteria > Bacillati > Bacillota > Bacilli > Lactobacillales > Lactobacillaceae > Acetilactobacillus > Acetilactobacillus jinshanensis. Next base: position 1,560,730 of record NZ_CP034726.1, read on the forward strand.
AACTTCACATCTAGAGACTCAAAATATTTAGCACTCAAAATTTTAAGTGCTAATAGAATTTCAAATAAAAACATGAGCAGAGCAACTTGTTTTGAATTGCTCCATCTCACTTACCAATTCTTATGATAATCACTCTTAATTTGCAACGCAACTTTTTAGCACTATCATTCAAGAGTGCTAACTCACATTGCAATTATTATATTAGACCCTTAAATTAAAAATGCAAGGGATTTTTAGCACTAATTCAAAATAGTGCTAATTAATTTAAATAAAAAACACGCTAAAAGCTGAAGCTATCGCGTGTTTTAAGAATTAAAAATTTAATTTTTTAATAAATTAACGAATAATGGTTTCGTGTAACGTCTTGGCCAATGTCTTCAAGGCATCGTCACGGGTCTTAACCTTATCCATATCGAAGATGATGGCATCAATGTCTCCGCCTTTAAAGTCGAAGAGTTCGATGTATAAGTATGGGTTATAGCTATCATCTTCCTGGATCTTTGAGTCCATTGCTTTGTAGAAGCCATCGGCCCAAACGGTATCATCCATCTTCTTAAAGTCTAACTTGGTGATGTAACCCCGCTTCTTGATTAAATCAATTGCTTTTTTAAGGTCATCATCAGAGTACTTAATTTTAGATTCACGAATTTCTTCTAAGGTACGATTATCGTCTTCGTCTCGCTTCGGTTGTTCTTGGTCCGATGCTTGACTATCGTCTTTTTCAGCCATGTCAATTCCTCCTATATTATGAGATGTACCTTTTAAGTTTATCATTCTTATTAATAGCTATCAAATGGACATGTTTCCAATGTCGTGTACGCGCGATATAATATAAGTAAAGATACATATGACTTAAAGTTTTAAACAAAAGAAGGTAAGCAATTTTGCTATTTTGGGAAATTGTTGTTACTGTACTTTCCTTCTTCATGGCCGGCTTTTTCGTCGCCTGTGAATTTGCATTAGTCCAAACCCGTGAGAGTGAACTAAAGGAATCGGCTAATAAGGATAAAGTCAACGGTAAAAAAGTTCCAGTTAAATTAAAGCGTGAAATTTACATGGTCACGCATTTAAATGATTACCTATCCACTACTCAAGTCGGAGTATCGCTAGGCGGTATTCTAATGGGCTGGGTTGGTGAAAAACTGGTCGATGAAGGATTAGAATATCTGTTCGGCCTTCCGCTCTGGCATATGAACAACGGAACCGTCGAATCGGCCAGTGCCATCATTGGTCTAGTCGTATTGACTTACTTAGAAGTTGTATTGACTGAAGTTACACCGAAGAACTTAAGTACTGCTAAATCTCGGTTCATGCTAGGTGTTGTATGTACGCCATTGCATTACTGCCATAAGATCTTCTTCCCATTAGTTTGGTTGATCAACGTGTCTGCTGAACAAACGGTTAAGCTCTTTGGTATCAAGATGGCTGATCAGACCGATGAATCCCTGTCACAGGGTGAAATCCTGGACGTTTCCAGAAACGCCGTTAAGAACGGCATGTTAGACCGTAACGACTATACTTACATGGTCCGTGCCTTTAAGTTCAACACTAAGGTCGCTAAAGACATCATGGTCGACCGAACCCAGTTAGTTGTTATCAATGATGATGATACTGACCAGGACGCCATTAATGTTTACTTAACCAAGAAGTTCAGCCGTTTACCAGTTGTTAAGAATAACAACAAGGATCAGATCATTGGTTACGTATACAACTATGATTTAATTCGTCAGCACCAGGTTAACCCAGACGTTAAGGTCACTAAGTTATTACGTCATGTAATAACGACTGCCGAAACGACACCGATTACCCAGGTTCTGAAAGAAATGGTCAAGAAGCATACACCTTTGGTTGTCGTTGTTAATGAATACGGTGGTACCAGTGGGATCATCACTGATAAAGATATCTATGATGAACTCTTTGGTACCATTCGTGACGAAGTTGATCCATCCATGAATGAATTTATCTTCAAACAACCACAAGGTACTTACCAGATCAATGGTAAGATCAACATCTACGATTTCGAACGTTTCTTCAACAACGAAATCCCAGATTTTAACAAGTCCGATGCCGTTACTTTGTCAGGTTACTTTATTGCTAAGTATCCTGAAATTCATGATGGCTCGGTAATTAACCTTGGTGGCTTTAAATTCAAGATCACGAAGGTCGTTAACTCATTCGTTAAATGGTTTGAAGTTACACCCGTTCACGAACGAGCTAAGAAAGATCTTGAAGATAAGAAGAAAGCGGCCATTGCTAAACAGGAAAAGAAACCGTCTAAGCAAGGTTCCCAGTCCGCTAATGAATTAAGTTAAATTAGATTTAAGTAAATTAAAAACTCATCCAAATAATATTTGGATGAGTTTTCTTTTTGTCTAAATTCAATTTATAGCATCGTCATAATAAAGCGGAAATAATGGTGACCCAGAACAAAGCTCGCTTTAACCAATTTCTCAGCTTTGGTGGTATCTTCAGCGACCAGGATCCGTTCGGGACTATGACGTAAAACGCGGTTCATGGCTTCGTTTTTAATGAATTCCGCCTGATAATCATTAAAACAGAACGCTGATTTAAGCTGTTGCTTTAATTGCCTTAAGAAATAAAGTTTAGCTTGTAAACGGGCCTTAGGATTAGAACCATGATAAACAAAGGTCTTCTTACGGACCAAGTCCTTAAAGCGCTTCTGAACGCGATTCTGCTTCAAATGCATCTGCCGAATTTGAGCTCTATCCATCTAAATCATTCCCTAGCTTTAGCGAGATGCTGACGTCTTCGATAGGTTCGAATAACTTCAATCATAACTAATAACAAAGATAATAAGACTAAAATTCCTGAGAAACCAAACAGGAAACCGTAACTAATGCTTTCCACTACAATCCCATCAAATAACGGACCAACGGCTCGGCCTGCCGTCATCGACACGTTAAAGTACGCTTGATAACGACCCTTTTCGTTAAGTCGGGCGAAGTTATCGATCCAGGCGGGAATATCCGGCAAGCTTATCATTTCACCAATTGTTAACACAATCATTGAGATCACAAACGCAAGGTAATGACGGGCTGGGATCAAGCCAAAATATGAAACCGCAAAGATAGCGACACCAATCGCTACCTGCACAGAAATCTTTAATCTACCAAAGAGCCGGTTAACGTAATCCTGACCAAGGACAATCAAGATTCCGTTAATGACCCAGACCCAACTATAGTCAATAAACGAAATCCCTAAACTAGTCATGTGGACGGACATAACACTATCCCAGATTGCGTAAGTCATGTAGATACAGAAGACCATCAAACAAATTGAGATTAATAAGCCGTGATGGTTACCGTAATGAATGACTTGATGCTTAGGCTGAGCACCAGAGACTCGCTGGTACTTCGATAAATCAACGTTAAACTGGAGAATTGTCATTAATAACGCGGCAACGTAGAAAACACTGGTAACAGTGAACAGAAAGGCAACGCCACCCTTTAACAAGAAACCAGCCATTGCACTACCGATGACAATCCCTAGGTTCAATCCGATGTACATAATATTAAAGATGTAGCGGCTGCTCTTTTCAACAATTGCAGTAGCATACGAATTAGTCAGCGTTAGGTTAGCACCGTTACCTAGGTCAAACGGCATCAGCAAAAATGCAAATGTGGGCCAACCGTGGAAGAAGATTAACGCAATCACCGAAATTGTTGAAATCGTCATAAAGATAATTGATGTCTTATACGGTGACGCATTATCAAATAGATAACCACCGAGATAATTACCGATGATCATAAAAATAGACATACCTAATAACACAAGTCCCGACATGGTTAATGTCTGATGCAAATAATTATGCATATACAGTGTGACCAACGGCCAGACACATGATGTTCCGGCGTTTAAGATTATGGAATAAGTCATTAACGTTGATAAACCGATCGATTTACGTTTGAAAATTGCGAACGTCCCCTTCCGAAAGAGCCAATTAATTTTATTATAATATTTAAATTGCTCTTTTTTTACTATTAGCGGTTGGATTTGGGCAAACAAGGCCTGAATTTAGATAAAGTAAGCGCTTTTTTTCCGTGGATCAATGTTATACAATAACCATAGTTAAAGAATACGCTTTCATGATGAATGGAGCCGCATCTCTAGAAATTAGAATTTAAAATTTTAAAAAGGAGCGTGAAGACGTTGGCAACTGAAAAAAGAGCTCTAATTATGCTTTTCGGTGCAACTGGTGATTTAGCTCACCGAAAGTTATATCCGGCTATTTTTAACCTTTATAAAAAAGGTAGCCTACGCAAACATTTTGCATTAATTGGAACTGGTCGTCATAAGTGGACTCATGACAAGTTACGTGAAATCGTTGCTAATTCTGTAAAGAGTTTAGCTGATAACGATACTCAAGTTAAAAACTTCGTTAGCCATTTTTACTACCAATCCCATGATGTTACTAATCCTGCTCATTATGTCGTATTAAGTAAATTAGCTGATAAATTAGACAAAAAGTATCAATTAAACGGCAACCGCATTTACTACATTGCATTAGCACCACGATTCTTCGGAACCGTATCTAAGAACTTACGTGAACAGCATGTTTTATCTGATAACGGCTTTAACCGTTTAATCATCGAAAAGCCATTCGGTCATGACTATCCATCAGCTAAGAAGTTAAACGATTCCTTAGCCGCAACCTTTGATAAGGATCAGATCTTCCGAATCGATCATTACTTGGGCAAGGAATTAGTTCAGAACATCTATGCTTTACGCTTCGCTAACCCATTATTCGAAAACGTTTGGAACCATAACTACATCGACAACGTTCAGATTACCTTAGCTGAAGGCTTAGGTGTTGAAAAACGTGCCGGTTACTACGATGGCACCGGTGCTTTACGTGACATGGTCCAAAACCATATCATGCAAGTCTTGGGTGTAATCGCTATGGAACCACCAAAGACCTTTAATGATACTGACATTCATGCTGCTAAAGCCAAGGCTTTAAACAGTGTTGAAGTTTATGACGCTAAAGGCGTTGCCAAGAACTTCGTTCGTGGTCAGTATGGTGCTAAAGGTTCTCAGCATGAATATCGTGAAGAACCTGGTGTTCCGAACGATTCAGCAACTGAAACCTACGTCGCTGGTAAAGTTAACGTTCAGACCCCTCGTTGGCAAGGCGTTCCGTTCTATGTCCGCACTGGTAAGATGATGGGCAAGAAAGAAACCCGTGTTGACATTGTCTTCAAGCCTGCCAAGAACATCTTTGGTGACGGTAACGACGTTAAACCAGTTGTTTTGACCATTCACATCGAACCTGGATCTGGATTCAAGTTATCATTCAACCGTAAGCAGATCGGTAACGGCTTCAAATTAACTACCGCTTCCATGAATGACATGGAATCCAAAGAAGATATCGCTAAGACTCCACAACCATACGAACGTTTAATCAACGATGCTTTAGCTGGTGACCTATCTAACTTCGCCGGCTGGCCGGAAATCGCTCATGATTGGAAGTTCGTTGATCCAATTCGTAAGTACTGGGACTCTAAGAAACCAGACTTCCCTAACTACACGCCTGGCACCATGGGTCCAAAAGCTGCTGACGAATTACTTAAACGTGACGGTCGTCACTGGATCTATCCCGAAAACTAAATCGTAAGCAAAACATTCGAATATGATATAATCAAAACCGAACTACTTATTAGTTCGGCTTTTTTGTTACTTTAATTTTTTATTTAAAGGAAGATCGATATGCCTGGTAATCAAGCCGACATCGGTGTCATCGGCATGGCCGTCATGGGTAAGAACCTAGCCCTTAATATCGAGAGTCATGGTTATACCGTCAGCGTTTTTAATCGAACTAGTGCTAAAACCAAATCATTTGTTGAAAATCATGAGGACAAAAATTTAGTCCCAAGTTTCAAATTAACTGACTTTGTTAATTCGTTAAAAGCTCCCCGTAAAATTATTATTATGATCAAAGCCGGGAAACCTGTTGATAACATTCTTAATCAATTGGCTTCGCTTTTGGATAAGGGCGACGTCATCATTGATGGTGGCAACGCCAACTTCCATGATACGATCCGCCGCAGCGCCAACTTAACAAAAGACGGGATTTACTTCCTTGGTATGGGAGTATCCGGTGGTGAGCAAGGTGCTTTACACGGTCCATCCCTAATGCCAGGTGGTCAAGAAAAAGCCTACGAAATGGTTAAGCCAATCTTGACTAAGATTGCCGCTAAGGCTCACGATGGTACACCCTGCGTCACCTATGTTGGGCCAAACGGAGCTGGTCACTACGTTAAAATGATTCACAATGGTATCGAATACGGCGACGAAGAGTTGATTGATGAAACCTACAACTTACTTCGTAATATTGTTGGCTTTAACGTCGATCAATTGTCAAAGATCTTCGCTAAATGGAATCAGGGTGAACTTGATAGTTACCTGATCAAGATTACGGCCGACATCTTAAGCCGGAAAGATGACTTGAGTTCCGATCAATCAGTCCCGATCGTCGATATGATCCTGGACGAAGGTGAAAATAAAGGTACCGGCCGCTGGAGTTCTGAAGACGCAATGGCAATTGGTGCACCTCAGTCATTAATTACCGAATCGGTCTTCGCTCGTTTTATCTCAATGATGAAGAACCAACGGATGCATGCTGCGCAGGTCTTACCAGGCCCCGAGAAAAAAGATCAAGTTAAGCCTGATAAAGACGTCGTGGAAGAAGCTTGTCAGGCTTTATACTTTGGTAAGATCATGAGCTATGCCCAGGGCTTTGTTCAACTGGAAATGGCTTCTAAGACCTATAAGTGGCACTTGAAATACGGCAAATTAGCTCAGATTTGGCGTGCCGGATGCATCATCCGCGCTAAATTCCTCCAGAAAATTACCGATGCGTTTGCTAAGAAACCCAATCTTCAGAATTTATTAATGGACTCATACTTTGCCGGTATCGCTAAAAAGTATCAAAAATCAGCCCGTAAAATCGTAGCTTTAGCAACGCTTGATGGAATCCCGGTTCCCTGTTTGTCAGCGGCCGTTTCCTATTACGATTCGTTCCGAGCTAAAGTCTTACCAGCTAATCTATTACAGGCTCAACGTGACTACTTCGGTGCACATACCTACCATCGAATTGATCGTCCGGGAACCTTCCACTACACGTGGTATAAAGAAGAATAATTTAAAAATATAATCTGAACGAAAAAAGCCAGGTTACGAAAATCCGTAATCTGGCTTTTAATTATTAATGATATTACATTACAAAATTACATATTAAGGAGCATGGTTATCATGATATTAACCATTATTTTAATTATAGTGATCTTAATTCTAGGTTACTTAAGTTTTCAGATCGTCCCACAGAATCACGCGGGTATGATCACCATCTGGGGTAAATGTATCAACCGCAACCATCCCTGCGAACCAGGCCTACATTTTAAGATTCCGTTTGTTGAAAAGATCATTCCGGTCAATTTAGCTCAAGGTAACGTTTACCTAAGCGGTAATCATCCCATGACGATTACCACCAGTGATCAGGCCCTAGCTTACATTCAAGCTTCGTTAACCTATCACGTTACTAATCCCTACGACTATCTCTGGGGTAACCAAAATTCCGTTGAAAGTATGAATCAAAAGGTTCAGAGCATGCTTCGTGATATCATCGGTGGCATGACTTTAAACGACGCCTTAGACTCTAACGAACGAATTCAGGTCGAACTTCAGCGTCGAATTGCCTCTGCCACTTACATGTATGGACTCCATGTTGATCAGGTCAACATCGAAAAACTCCAGGCTTCGGAAGAAATGCAAAAGCACATGGACGAACAAAAGCAGTCTCAGTTAGACAAAGTTTCCAAGAAAAACGAAGCCGATGGTGACGCCGCTAAGATTTCTTCCGTCAATAAGGCTCAAAATGAAGCTACCGTTAACACTGCCCAAGCCAAAGCTACAGCCACTAAAAAGAACGCCGACGCCCAGAAGTACGCCATTCAAGCTAACGCTGACGCTCAACAGTACAGCGTTAAAGTTATGCAAAAGGTCTTATCCGAAGTTGGTAACGATCCAAAATTAGAAAAGGCCTATTTTAATTACTTATCCATCAACGCATATAAGCAATTAGCTGAATCCGGTAATATGGTCTTCGCCAACGGTCACTCCAATGATTTCGGTGACCTACCAAAGATGGCCGCCATGCAGAAAATATGGGATAAAGGCGAAGCTAACGATAATAAGTAACGCAATCTAATTAACCGTAAAAAAACATCCCTAAATGATGATTTCATTTAGAGATGCTTTTTTATTTCAGTTGATTGGGCCTCGCCTGGGTCTTGAGGAAATAGAATGTTAGATCAGAAAACTAAGCACCAGGTTTCAGAACCCAATTTATATAAATGATGGACAATAAATGAGTTGACAGCTTATTTAAGGACCTTGCTCAAGAACTTCTGAGCTTCCGGCGTCTTCGGATGGCTAAAGAAGTCTTTTGGTTTGCCCTGCTCTTTAATACCACCTTTGTCCATGAACCAGATCTCGTCAGCAACGTTCTTGGCGAAGCCCATTTCATGAGTAACAACGATCATCGTCATTCCTTTTTTAGCTAACATCTTCATAACGTCCAAGACTTCACCAACCATTTCAGGGTCTAATGCTGAAGTTGGTTCATCAAAGAGCATGACTTTTGGGTGCATTGCTAATGAACGAACGATGGCTACTCTTTGGGCTTGCCCACCGGATAGTGAATCCGGATAGACATTCGCCTTTTGGTCTAAGTTAACCATCTTTAATAATTTGTGAGCCTGTTGAATGGCCTTATCTTTATCAACGTGGTTAACCTTGATAGGTGCCAGAATAATGTTCTGTAAGATGGTCTTATTCTTAAATAGGTTGAAATTCTGGAACGTCATCCCAATTTTGGAACGTAATTTAGTTAACTGATGAGCATCACATTTAGTTAAGTCTTCACCATCGAAATAAATGGAACCCGACGTTGGTTTGCCCAACATGTTAATGCAACGGATCAATGTACTTTTACCAACTCCAGAGGGTCCTAACAAGCAGACCACCTGACCATTATTAACGGTTAAATTAATGTTTTTAAAAACTTGGTGCTTGCCAAATGATTTCGATAAATTTTGAATTTTAATAATTGGTTTTGTCGATATCTTATCCATACTAACGTCTCCTTGATTTAAGCTTTAGCGGTACCCTTGTGGTTAAACTTCTTTTCGTAGTAATGCATGATAGCAAGAATAATGCTAGTCATGATGAAGTAAATAATCATGATGATAAAGATCGGTAGAACACCTTCATAAGTATCGGCCTGAACGATCTTCATTTCGTACATTAATTCAGCGACACCAATCGTGGATACCAATGAGCTATCTTTCAATAAGGTAACGAATTCGTTACCAAGTGCCGGCCAAATGTTCTTAAAGGCTTGTGGTAAAACAATGTTCTTCATGCCTTTAGCTTTAGATAAGCCTAATGATAAAGCTGCTTCCATCTGACCTTTATCAACGGAATTAATACCACTTCTGATGATTTCGGCAACGTACGCACCGGAGTTAACACCAATGGCAATAATTCCAGAAGTTAATGCAGGTAACTTAACGATTTCACCTAAACCAAAGTATACAAACATGATCTGAACTAATTCAGGTGTTCCTCTGATGAATTCAATGTAAATAACGGCAATCGTGTGTAAGAACCAGTTATGAGATAACCGCATCAATGCGAAGATTACACCAAGGATTAGGCCCATGATGACACTAGCAACACTAATTACGATCGTTAATTCAAGACCTTTAATGAAGTAGTCTTTGTAGTTCCAAAGTGAAAATTGACTCTTGTTATTCTTAGCGGTACCCATCTTTTTACCAGCAGCAGCAACGAACTTGTTGGTGTAGGTATGATTATGATTATCTTGTTCAATTACCTTGTTAGCAGCATTAGTTAATGAATTGGCACCCTTGTGGAATGCAATACATCTAGTGGCGTTCTGACCAGTCTGGCCTTTGAAATGACTAGGGACTTCAGCTAAACCAGTGGTGTTCTTAATGTAAGCATCAGCAGCAGGCTTTTCCATTGGAACGGCCTTAAATCTGCCGGACTTTAAACCAATGACTAAATCGTTAGTTGAATCCATCCCTTTTAGATGAACGTTCTTAATTTGCTTCTTAGCCATCGTGTATTGAGTAGTACCTAACTGGGCACCAATGGACTGATTAGCTAAGTTCTTGTAAGAATGGTACTTCTTTGCGTCCTGCTTGTTAACAACGAAGTTAATGTAAGCATCGGCATAACTCTTACTGAAGTTAACGTTCTTAGCTCTCTGTGGGGTGTAACTTAAAGCGGCAATTATCATGTCAACCTTATGAGTATTCAATGCCGTTAACAGAGAGTTAAATGACATGTTCTTAATCTTTAATTTTACGTGTAACTTTTTGGCGATTTGTTTACCTAATTGAATATCAGCACCGTAATCTTTGGACTGACCATGATGACTCTTTTGAAATTCATACGGTGGATAATCAGGCGACGTCCCCATTACCAAGACGCCCTTTTTCTTAACTTCATTCAACGAATTATCAGTTGCGCTCGAAGCGTTAGCGTTTAACGGTAGTAACATTCCTAACGTCATTCCAATCGTTAGGATGAAGGTCATAGCTAAGATAATGGCCTTCTTTAACCAATGTTTTGATTGAGACATGCTATCTTTTTCCTTTCTTTATTTAGTGAAATAAAAAATCCCCTTGGATCTTGATGATCCAAGAGGACGTCGGTGTAAACGCGGTGCCACCTCATTTTCTAGAGCATTCGCATACTCTAGCTCATAAAGTTGTTACAAACTTACAAGATAACGGATTAACCGATCTTCCCTACTTTTTCGGGAAGTAACTCTCAGGCTCGAATTAATTAAATCATCTAACCGGTTCTCATGAACCCGGTCTTTCTGTGAAGATAGTTTAACTAACCTTCCTGATCAACGTTTTGATATTCAATTTAGAAGCAAAAAGCCTCACGGATTTTACCGTGAGGCCTAATTAATTGCAGAATTAATTTCGAGCAAATACAGAAGCTCAACCTGCACGGTTTAACAGATTACCGTGCAAGTTTTAAAAATACTAATCACTTACACGGATGTTGGATCGGCGAACTCGAAGAATTCGTCGGGCGTAAAATCGTCGAACGTTTAGGTTATTCATGTGTAAGTTAACGATTAGCATTTTTGAAACTTCCTTTCAGATATAAAACTAACTTAATTAATTAACTTATCGATTAAGTACATTTTTAATAATAGCACCTAAATTTCGGATTGCAAGATATTTTACAAATTAATTTCAGTTTTTATTAAACAAATTCATAAATGGTCCTCTAATTGCTTATGTTATAGAAACTTTGATTAAATATAATGCTGATTAATTTCTTTAAAGACATGATCAATAATTATGAACGCCTTGGATAACGTCGATTTCTTGATTACTAACGGTGGCTGGAAACGAAGAACACTAAAGTTAGTGGTGGTCATAATTACGCCGTTTTTAACTAACAGGTCACAGATCTTTTCGGCTAATTTTGGATCAAACTTCTTGGTCCCCGGTTTTACGACATCGATCCCACCGTTTAAGCCGTACATCCGAACGTCACCAATAAATGGATATTTTGATGCTTCTTCATCAAAGAACTTTTTAGCGAACGGACCCATCTTTTTACTTCTGGTGACCAGATGTTCTTGCTGAATTACATCTAAAGTTGCGGAACATGCCGCTGCAACAACCGGATTCCCAGCCGTTGTAAACGCGTCTTCAGGAAAGACCAGTGATTCCATGATTGCTTTCTTACCAATCGTGGCACTCAATGGTAATCCCGATGCCAAGGCTTTTCCGGTAACTAATATGTCGGGCTCGATGTTATGGAAATGCTGAATGGACCACCATGTCCCAGACCGGCCTAAGCCTTGATTGATCTCGTCAACTGCAAATAAAATTCCGTGCTGATGAGCAAAATGATAAACCTTCTGCAGATACTTTTCGGGAGCTTTAATGATTCCACCGTCACCTTGAATGGGTTCGACCATAATAACGGCCGTTTCGTCAGCCGGAACATAGTTTTCAAACGGCATTAAAAACTCATTAAAGAGCCGGTCGACAAATTGATCTTCCGTTTCACCCTTTAGTTTTAACCACGGTGCCGGGTAAGGAACCTTAATGATCCCTGGTAATAACGGACCGATATTTCTAACTTGGTCAACTTCACCGGTCGCAGATGCACCACCGTAGTCAGATCCGTGACATGAGCCATCATAACTAATCACATATGGCCGACGGGTATAACCTCTGGCAAACTTAATAATTGAATCATCCGATTCAGAGCCGGAAGTTCCCCAGCTAAGTTCTAATGGACCGTGCATCGGTATCGTCTTTAATAACTTTGGCATTAAATTAACTTCGGTGGTGTTAGCGAAATATACGGGAGTATAGTCCAATAATTTAGCGGCCTGCTTTTGAATTGCGTGAACGACATGGGGATTACAATGCCCAACGTTAGCCGTAGTGGCGCTGGATAACAAATCAATGTACTGTTTACCGTTAGCGTCATAAACGTATGATCCCTTTCCGGAACTAATTACGACATCCCGATTTTGATTGGTCGCGGCCCTCGAAAAATATTTATGCATCTGATTTAATAAAACTTGATTCTTATCCATAGCTATTACCTTCCAATCCTAACTAAATAACTTAAATCTCGTTTAAAGACGCAAACCGTGAGATACCAAATCATGAATTTGACGTTTCACGTGGTTAATCCCTAATTTAGTAACCATTTCTTTAGCTAAGTATTTATTTATTGATAGCCATGACTTTTTCACATGAATAAATTTATACGGGGGTTTATCCATTAAGATCACGGAATTGGCATAATGACTAACGGTTGAGGCATTAGCGCTGTCTCCCGTTGAACCAATCACGATGATACTAACACTAATTAATGTGATCGCAACGATCATTACTTTTTGAATTAACTTATCGTTTAGCATTCTGATTTTTCTTCCTTAAGACGACAAAAAGCCCTGCAACTTATTTAAAAGTCACAGGGCTTTCCTGATTTTCAGTGATTCACATTTCGATTACAAGAACAGGCGGAGCTCATGCGGCTCAATCAATATAACCGCACGAGTTCGAATTAAGGAGTTCATTTAACGTACGGACTTTTTAATGACGACTTGTGCGTCGTCGTAGGTCCATGCGTCGAGATTGATTATTAATATCCTTAATAATTAACATCATAATTTTCCTCCTCAATTTATTTACGTAGATAAATATACTGATTTCGTTTACCATTGTCAAATTTATTAACTAATTAATTTATATTATTATAATAGTTTCTTTTATAAGTATAATTTACTGTCTATTTCAATCCAAAATTGCCATAATGATTACCAAAATTTTATTGGCAAGTCCCTTAAAATATGGGCTTGAATGGTTAAGAAAGCGTTTCAATCGTGCTATGATTAAGTGTAGAAAGTAATGAAGGGAGCTCATTAACAATGAAGCAAGCAAATATTGGAGTCATTGGTGTTGCCCCAATGGGCAGTAACTTGGCTTTAAACATTGAAAGCCGCGGTTATACCGTTGCTGTATGGAACCGTACTGGTTCTAAGACTAAGCGCTTTGTTCAGAAGAACGCCGGCAAGAACTTAATTGCCACTTATTCTTTACAGGACTTAGTTAAGACTATTAAAAAGCCTCGTAATATCGTTATGATGATCAAAGCTGGTAAACCAACTGACATCGTTATTAACAACTTAATTCCGTTATTAGACAAAGGTGATACCTTAATTGATGGTGGTAATACTCCATTCAAAGATACCATCGCTCGTAACAAGAAATTAGATAAGTCCGGTATTAACTTTATCGGTATGGGTGTTTCCGGTGGTACCTCTGGTGCTCGATTCGGTCCTGCCTTAATGCCTGGTGGTCAGTACTCCGCTTACAAGAACATCAAGCCAATCTTAGACAAGATCGCTGCTAAGACTCCAGATGGCCGTCCAACTGAAATCTATTGTGGACCTAATGGTGCTGGTCACTATGTAAAGATGGTTCATAATGGTATCGAATACGCTGATGAAGAATTAATCGGTGAAACTTACACCATCTTACGTCACTTATGTGGCTTAGACGTCGACAAGATCGCCGCTATCTTCAAGAAGTGGAACAAAGGTGAATTAGACAGCTACTTAATCGATATCTTTGCTAACTTATTAGCTAAGAAAGATAAGAAAGGTACTCCTGTTATCGACATCATCTTAGATGAAGCCGAAAACAAAGGTACTGGTAAGTGGAGTTCTGAAGATGCCTTAAACTTAGGTGTTCCTCAGTCCATCATTACCGAAGCTGTTTACGCACGTTTCGTTTCCATGTTAAAAGAAGAACGTGCCGCTGCTAAGAAAGTCTTAAACGGACCTTCTAAAGATGAAATGGTTAAGCCAACCGCTGACGTTGTTGAAAACTGCCGTAAAGCATTATACTTCGGTAAAGTTATCAGTTACGCCCAAGGTTTCGAACAGTTACGCTTCGCATCTAAGTACTACAACTGGAACTACCACTTCGACCAGATCGCCGTTGACTGGGAAGCCGGTTGTATCATCCGTGCTAAGCTTTTACAGCCAATCGAACAGGCATTCAAGAAGAACCCTAAGTTACCTAACTTACTGTTAGATCCATACTTCGCTGGCGTTGCCAACAAGTACCAGGATGCCGCTCGTAAGATCTCTGCATTAGCTATGCGTAACGGTGTTGCCATTCCTTGCTTCAGCTCTGCCGTATCTTACTTTGATGAATACCGTACTCCATTGAGCCCTAACGCGGCATGTATCCAGATGATGCGTGATACCTTCGGTGACCATGGTGTATTCTTCAGAAACGATATTCACCGTCAAGGTACTCGTTTACACTTATCCGACTTGGAAAACAGCGACAAGTAATTTAAATTAAAAATTAAATCTTATAATATTAAAAGACGTTCGTTTTGCGAACGTCTTTTTTTAGTCTTAATATTACCGTTAAATATATTATTGAAATGGATCCTGAAACATTCGTAAAAAATGAAAGACCCGGTTTCCAATCGGCGAATTAAACGGATTCGGATTGGAATCAGATAACTGCTGAATGTTGATCAGTGCGATATTTTTATGACTAAAGTAGGCTTTTTCTTGTTCATAAGAATAAATATCGTGCGGACTCGGATTATATAAAAGGACGTCCTTAATTTCATGCTTATGAAACAAACCCAGTCGGCGCTTAATGTTGTTAATCCAATTAATAATAGAATTTAGATTGAGGTCGTGAAGGGAGTAGCCGATAAACAGAAAGACATGCGTCATCAATAAGGACTTGATAAAATCTGACATTACGACGTGAGTATATCGATAGTTTAGATAATCCGATTCTCGCAAAACGATGTCGTTTAGATGATTGACGTCACCATGAATTTTCATTAAATAGTGTTTACCATATCCACATTTTCGTAAGAACGACCGGTCATCATAGGTCACAATATAGTGACGGTTCAATCCCGTCTGACGTAAAGACTGCTCAAGTAAATTGTCATAATTAGTGGTAATAATGTGGTCTGGCTGTAAACGAACAATTAAATCATCAAGCGGGTTAGTTTTAGCGTTCACTGGGAAATGATCTTTAACAAAATTTAAATATTGCTTCGGTTGCGTTTCCCAAAAGAGTTCTGGAATCTTAAGGTAGTCATTCCGAGTTAACACGGAAGATTTAACGCCGATTTTCTTTGCCATTAAATGGATCAATTCATCCCAGGTGGGCAGATTTGAATTTTTAGAAATCCCGGCCCCCACAAAGAAAACTAATCGTGACTGCTGATAAGCTCGTTTTAAGTAATCTAGAATCTGTTTATTCAATTGTTATTCCGCCTTTTTTAACAACATATAAACATCTTTAAAGCCACCTAAAAGGAGTAAGATGGTTATTTACCATCTTACTCCTTTAGTGAAAACGGTGATAACTAATTTTTAACCAATAATGTGGTCCCACTTAGTGATCCACTTAGCTAAATGCTTCTTAACAAATCGATAATTTAAGGTATGGTATGCTTAGCGTTTGCTCCAAAGGTATCAATATATGGATAATTTTCATTTATTATTGGTCTTATTAAATATTCTTTATAAATCGAAACATTTATGCTTTTATATTCTTGATGTTTTCTCATAAGTTAATATAATAGAATATGTAATTAGGAGAGAAGTCTTTATAATGTTATTGAGAACTAATTCAGAATTTAACATAACTGAACAAGTCGTCGTAGTCGTCTCGGTCTTGGACTAAGATGACTGCGGTTCTTTAGCATTGTAAAAACTAAGTCCACGCAGTCTTAATTATGAATAACTGTGTGGATTACCATTAATCGAAACTTAATTAGATATATGATCCTCACAGTTATTCGCTGTGGGGATTTTTTAATGCATTAATTAGTATGAAAGGAATGTTGCTTTATGGGTAAAGGTCATAAGATTAACGCTTTAGAAGCGTTTGCCTTATCACTAGCGAGTATGGCTCCAACCGGATCAATGGCCGGTAATACTGGACCTAGTGCTAAATTTGCAGGCATGAATCTACCGATTTCGTTTTTAATTGCTGCAATTGCGATGCTATTAGTTGCGGTCGGCTTTTATGAAATGTCAAAACGAATTTCAGCCGATGGTTCAGTTTATGCATATAATCGAACCGTTTTAAATGAACACTGGGGTTTTATCTCAGGTTGGTTAATCACCCTGTGTTATGGAGTCTTTACCATTGGTATGTCAGGCTTATCAGGAACTTACGCCAGTTTAGTTTTAAAGAACTTCGGGATTAAAGCATCCCCCATCTGGATTGGTTTCATTATTCTTCTGTTAACCTGGTTTATTCTGGATCATGGCATTCGGTTAACATCTAACTTGCCGTTATTTACCGAATTCATTGCCTTAGCAATTCTTCTGATCCTTAGTTTCATCATCATCATTAAAGGTGGACCCACTGGAACTAATATCCAGCCGTTCATTCCGCGCACCAAATTCTCCGGGATCGGTCAGGGTGCCGTTTACACGGTCCTCTGCTTCATCGGTTTTGAAGTCGCCTGTACGGTTGCGACCCGGACCAAGAACCCAAAGCGGTCGATCCCGATTGCCTTAATGTCCACCGTTATCGGTGGCGCCGTGATCTTCGTCTTCGTCAGTTACGCCATCGTAATTGGCTTCGGGACTGACGCCAGTGGCATGAAAGCATTGGCTAGTTCACCAGCTCCGTTAAATACCTTGGCCGCTCATTTCATGAACCCTGGTATGGCCACTTTAATCGACTTTGCGATTTTCCTAAGTGCATTCGGTGCCGTAATTGGAATGATGAATGCAACTTCATATATGGTATACGCTTTAGGTGAACATCATTACTTACCATCCCGTTTAGGGGAGTTTAGCTTTCAGCATGACGCACCCTGTCATTCAATTAACGCTTTAGGTATTTTAGGCGTAATCCTTTATCTAGGCTCCACCTTACCGTTAGGTGTTAACAATACTTATCTCTACTACATGACGATTGGTGCCTTAAGCATGATTATCGTATACATGCTGTCATGTGTCGCAACCTTACGCCTATCGATCACAACTCATGAAACCACCTTTAAACGTGCATTATCACCGATTTTAGGCTTTATCGTTTTAATTCTGGTTCTGTTATCTAACGTTTACCCAATTCCAAAATTCCCGCTTAATCTCATCCCATACTTCGTATTATTATGGGCAATCATTGGTTATGCCATGAGTGTTCATCACACTAGAGCTAACAATCAGTAAAATGGCTTTCATATTAATATCAAACGATTGGTCTAGGCATCGTGTAACCATGTCTAGGCCTTTTTGTTTCCACTTTTGCTAATTTATAATCATTATAAATTGGTGTACCATGAAATTGAATTCATTATCAAAGAGGGATTTCATGTCAAAATTATATACAGACTACTTCTTTACTGATAAGAAGGATTATGACAAAAATGACGGCGGATACGTACCGTTACAGGTACCGGACGTTAAACCGCAAAAATTGAGAATTCCAGAACCTTTGAAACCAACCAAGGAAACCAAGACTGATATGTATTATCACATCACTTCCGAACCTGGCGAAACTCAATTATTACCTGGTGTTAAGACCAAGACCTGGGGCTATAACCAGAGCTTATTAGGTAAAACTCTGATCTTTAAGCGTGGTAAGACCATTCATTTGACCTTCACCAACAAGTTACCCGTTTTGACTACGTACCATCTACATGGCTTAAACGTTCCTGGTGAAGTCGATGGTGGCTGCCATACCCCGTGGTATCCTGGTGAAACCAAGACCGTTAGCTTCAAGTGTAACCAACCAGCTTCGACCTGCTGGATGCATGCTCATCCGTGTCCATCCACCGCTCAGCAAGTCTGGAAAGGTTTAGCTTGTGCCATTGTCATCTTGGATAAGAACGCCGAAAAATTACCGTTACCTAAGAAGTACGGCGTCAACGACGTTCCGTTAATCTTGCAAGACCGTAAATTTCATAAGGATAACCAGTGGCATTATATGAAGGACTACAATCCTGATGGAGTTCAGGGACCTACACCGATGATTGACGGTACTCTTAACCCATACTTTGACGTCACTACTCAGAAAGTTCGCTTCCGTCTATTAGACGGTGCTAACCGTCGTGAATGGCGTTTACACTTCAGTGATGACTTACCATTCATTCAGGTTGCTGGTGACGGTAGTTTCTTACCGCACCCCGTTCATATGAATAAATTAATGTTAACCTGTGCTGAACGTGCAGAAATCATCGTTGATTTTGGTAAATACAAGCCCGGTGACGTCATTAAGTTATACTGTGACAAGACACCGATCGTCACCTTCAGAATCCACAAGATGACGCCGGATAACAGCAAGTTACCCGATACCTTGGTTAAGTTACCTGATCCAAAGGTCAACAACCCTTACGTTCATAAGATCGTGATGGGCGGTACCGATGAAATGGTCGACATCAACGGTAAGAAGTTCAACATGCAGCGGATTGATTCTAAGCAGACCATTGGCCAGGTCGAATATTGGGACGTTACCAATTCCAACAGTTGTGGCCATGGTATGATTCATCCGTACCACATGCACGGTTGTCAATTCCGCATCATTTCTCGTGACGGTCATGCACCTTACCCGAACGAACACGGTTTAAAAGATACCTTAGGTGTTAACCCTGGTGAAACCGTTCGTTTGAAAGTTTGGTTCAACTGTCCAGGAGTCTTTATGTACCATTGCCACATTATCGAACATGAAGATGGTGGCATGATGGCACAGATCAAAGTTATCGACCCAAAGAATCCTAATAAGAAGTATCACTTAATGGACATGAAGACCCTGACTGATCACATTGCCAAAGAAAAGGGCATCAAACCGAGTCAAGTCGAAATGGGTGGCATGCATTCGTACCGTAAGATGGGTATGAAGATGTAATTAATCCATTAAGATATTAAGATTTAAAATCGTTCAGAAAATAATTTCTGAACGATTTTTTTTGTATCTTTGTGATGTGTTGTTATCCAAAATTTATTGCATCTAAAGTTACCGCTTAGTTCCTTTCCAGCATTAAATAAGTTGATTACCAATCATGTTTATTTTAACGATTACCGATTCCCTCCTGTATGTAAGGGCTTTCAAATTTGTACCGATTGCGGATTAGTCGGTGTACTATTAAGTAGAGTTCATAAGTAAAGAGGGATATTATGTCAAAACTATATACGCATTATTTCTATACTGATACGAAAGACTGGGACGACCAAGACGATAGTTTTGTACCGTTACAGGTACCCAACGTTAAACCGCAAAAATTGGGCATCCCGGAATTCTTAAGACCCACTAAAGAAACCAAGACTGACATGTACTACCACATCATTTCTGAACCTGGTGAAACCCAATTGTTACCAGGTGCTAAAACCAAGACCTGGGGCTATAACCAGAGTTTATTAGGCAAGACGATCGTTTTTAAGCGTGGCAAAACCATTCACCTAACCTATACTAATAAGCTGCCAATCCTAACCACGTATCATTTACATGGTTTAAACGTTCCTGGTGACGTCGACGGTGGCTGTCATACTCCGTGGTATCCTGGCCAAACTAAGACCGTCAGTTTCAAATGTGACCAACCAGCATCAACCTGTTGGCTCCATGCTCATCCATGTCCATCGACTGGTGAACAGGTCTGGAAAGGTTTAGCTTGTCTCATCGTCATCTTAGATAAGAACGCTGAACACCTACCGATCCCAAAGAAATACGGCGTCAATGATATCCCGTTAATTTTACAAGACCGTAAATTCCATAAGGATAACCAGTGGCATTACATGAAAGATTACGATCCCGATGGAGTTCAGGGTCCAACACCAATGATCAATGGGACCCTCAATCCATATTTTGACGTAACAGCCCAGAAAATTCGTTTCCGAATCTTAAACGGTGCTAACCGTCGTGAATGGCGCCTGCATTTCTCAGACGACTTACCATTTACCCAGATTGCAGGTGACGGAAGCTTCTTACCGCATCCGGTCCACATGACTAAAATCATGATCACCTGTGCCGAACGAGACGAAATCGTGGTTGATTTCGGTCAATATAAGCCTGGTGACGTCGTTAAATTATATTGTGATAAGACGCCGATCGTCACCTTTAGAATTCACCAGATGACTCCTGATAACAGTAAATTACCGCATACTTTAGTTAAGTTACCAAATCCAAAGATTAATAATCCTTACGTTCATAAGATCGTTATGAGCGGGACCGATGAAAAAGTTGAAATTAACGGTAAGAAATTCAATATGCAACGCATTGACTCCAAACAAACGATCGGCCAGGTTGAATATTGGGTCGTTTCTAATTCTAATAAATACTGCAGCGGTATGATTCATCCGTATCACATGCACGGTTGCCAATTCCTGGTTGTTTCTCGTAATGGGCATGCACCTTATCCAAATGAACATGGCTTCAAAGATACCATCGGCGTCAGTCCTGGCGAAACCGTTAAATTAAAGGTTTGGTTCACCTGTCCTGGTGTATTTATGTATCATTGCCACATCATCGAACATGAAGATGGCGGTATGATGGCTCAAATCAAGGTTACTGACCCAAAGAATCCAAACCAAAAGTTCCACTTAATGGATATGAAGACTTTGACTGATCACGTTGCTAAAGAAAAAGGCATTAAACCTAGTCAAGTTAAGATGGGTGGCATGTATTCATACCGTAAGATGGGTATGAAGATGTAAATCATATTATCTTAACATTAATTAGAAACTAAAAAGACCGCTCAGAAAGTAATTTCTGAACGATCTTTTTATACTTTAAATATTATGTAAATTCTAGTCTATTGATTATTACTCATGTATTTACCGTTAAATAAAACTAATTGTGACAGTGCTCGTCTTTGTTTATCAATGCTGTCAACTTCGGTATTTAAATGATTAACGAAGGCTTTAAATTGCTTACCAAATTGGTCACTAACGTTTGGATTATCATTAATAATGTTAATAAAATCTTCCATGAACTGATTAAACATCGACATGGAGACACCATCGTTAGTATCGTCACCAATAACGGTAATCAAGTCATTAATTAAATTATTAAAATGAATTAATGCGATCGAGTCTTTACTCATAATAATGTCCTTTGGTCATAGTTTCCCATTTATAATAAACAAAAAGGCCTTCGAAATCAATCGAAGACCTTTTCTTTCA
Source organism: Acetilactobacillus jinshanensis (assembly GCF_004359375.1). NCBI lineage: Bacteria > Bacillati > Bacillota > Bacilli > Lactobacillales > Lactobacillaceae > Acetilactobacillus > Acetilactobacillus jinshanensis. The sequence goes on from NZ_CP034726.1 coordinate 1,582,514, forward strand.
TGTTTGTTCGCGTGGCAACAACCTATCCTCGCAGAGGGCGATCCCTCAACTACTTTCGGCGCGCGGAAGCTTAACTTCTGTGTTCGGCATGGGAACAGGTGTATCCTTCCGGCTATCGCCACCACACTATATTTTCAAGAGAACTTCGTTCTCTCAAAACTGGCTAATATTCATACTTCTCCGAGGATACCTTTTTGGGTTAAGTCCTCGACCGATTAGTACTGGTCGGCTTCACGCCTCGCGGCGCTTCCACGTCCAGCCTATCGAACTCATCATCTATGAGTGGTCTTACTTCCCCGAAGGGAATGGGAAATCTCATCTTGAGGTGGGTTTCACACTTAGATGCTTTCAGCGTTTCTCTCATCCATACATAGCTACTCAGCAGTGCCCCTGGCGGGACAACTGATACACCAGCGGTATGTCCATCTCGGTCCTCTCGTACTAAAGACGGCTCCTCTCAGATTTCCTACGCCCGCGACGGATAGGGACCGAACTGTCTCACGACGTTCTAAACCCAGCTCGCGTACCGCTTTGATGGGCGAACAGCCCAACCCTTGGAACCAACTACAGCTCCAGGATGCGATGAGCCGACATCGAGGTGCCAAACCTTCCCGTCGATATGAACTCTTGGGGAAGATAAGCCTGTTATCCCCGGGGTAGCTTTTATCCGTTGAGCGATGGCCCTTCCATTCGGAACCACCGGATCACTAAGTCCGACTTTCGTCCCTGCTCGACCCGTTGGTCTCACAGTCAAGCTCCCTTGTGCCTTTACACTCGATGAATGATTTCCAACCATTCTGAGGGAACCTTTGAGCGCCTCCGCTACTCTTTAGGAGGCGACCGCCCCAGTCAAACTGCCAACCTGACACTGTCTCCTGCCACGATCAGTGGCATGGGTTAGAGTGTTCGTACAACAGGGGTAGTATCCCAAAGACGCCTCCACCGAAACTAGCGTTCCGGTTTCCACGGCTCCTACCTATTCTGTACAAGTCATATGAACACCCAATGTCAAGCTACAGTAAAGCTCCACGGGGTCTTTCCGTCCTGTCGCGGGAAACCTGCTTCTTCACAGGTACTTCAATTTCACCGAGTCCTTCGTTGAGACAGTGCTCAGATCGTTACGCCTTTCGTGCGGGTCGGAATTTACCCGACAAGGAATTTCGCTACCTTAGGACCGTTATAGTTACGGCCGCCGTTTACTGGGGCTTCATTTCAGAGCTTCGCCGAAGCTGACTCATCCATTTAACCTTCCAGCACCGGGCAGGCGTCAGCCCATATACTTCATCTTACGATTTCGCATAAACCTGTGTTTTTAGTAAACAGTCGCCTGAGCTTTGTCACTGCGGCTGCACTGACGTGCAGCGCCCCTTCTTCCGAAGTTACGGGGCAATTTTGCCGAATTCCTTAACGAAGGTTCACTCGCTCACTTTAGAATTCTCATCCTGACTACCTGTGTCGGTTTGCGGTACGGGCGGTTAATCACTAGCTAGAAACTTTTCTTGACAGCGTGACGTCAGTAACTTCCTTACTAAACTTCAGTCCTCGTCACTGCTCACGTGAACGGGAACAAGCATTTGACTCATTCCCTGGCTCGCAGCTTGAACATGCACAACCAGCGGCATGCATTACTTAGCCTTCTGTGTCTTTCCTTCGCTTAAAACGCAATTAACCGGTACAGGAATCTCAACCTGTTATCCATCGCCTATGCCTTTCGGCCTCGGCTTAGGTCCCGACTAACCCTGGGCGGACGAACCTTCCCCAGGAAACCTTAGTCATCCGGTGAACTAGATTCTCACTAGTTTCTCGTTACTCATACCGGCATTCTCACTTCTAAGCGCTCCACAGGTCCTCACGGTCCTGCTTCAGTGCCCTTAGAACGCTCTCCTATCACGCGCACCTGACGGTGCGTGTCCACGATTTCGGTAATGTGCTTAGCCCCGGTAAATTTTCGGCGCAAAACCACTCGGCTAGTGAGCTATTACGCACTCTTTAAATGATGGCTGCTTCTGAGCCAACATCCTAGCTGTCTATGCAATTTCACTTCCTTTTCCACTCAGCACATATTTAGGGACCTTAATCGGTGGTCTGGGCTGTTTCCCTTTCGACCATGGATCTTATTACTCACAGTCTGACTCCCGGATATTTAAATCAATGGCATTTGGAGTTTATCAGAAATCAGTAGCTCAAGACGAGTCCTTCATTCTAACAGTCGCTCTACCTCCATGATTCTTCATCCGAGGCTAGCCCTAAGGTTATTTCGGAGAGAACCAGCTATCTCCAAGTTTGTTTGGAATTTCACCGCTATCCACATCTCGTCCAAGCAATTTTCAACTTACACTGGTTCGGACCTCCGGTCCGTATTACCGAACTTTCATCCTGGACATGGATAGCTCACTTGGTTTCGGGTCTACGGCAACATACTCAACGCCTGATTGAGACTCGCTTTCGCTGCGGCTCCGGCTTTTCGCCTTAACCTCGCATGCAACTGTAACTCGCCGGTTCATTCTGCAAGAGGCACGCTATCACCCGTTAACGGGCTCTAACTGCTTGTAAGCATATGGTTTCAAGAACTGTTTCACTCCCCTTCCGGGGTGCTTTTCACCTTTCCCTCACGGTACTGGTTCACTATCGGTCACTAGGTGGTATTTAGCCTTGGGAGATGGTTCTCCCGGCTTCCGACGGAGTTACACGTGTTCCGTCGTACTCAGGATCCTGAACTGAGAAGCATCAATTTCGCCTACGGGGCGTTCGCCCTCTCTGGCAGATCTTTCCAAATCTTTTGACTATTAATGCTTTTGGTAACTCAAATGTTCAGTCCTACAACCCCATGAAGCAAGCTCCATGGTTTGGGCTCTTCCCCGTTCGCTCGCCGCTACTTAGGGAATCGAAATTTCTTTCTGTTCCTGCTGCTACTTAGATGTTTCAGTTCACAGCGTTTTCCCCTCGCCAGCTAATCAATTCACTGGCGAGTAATCACCGACTGAGGTGATTGGGTTTCCCCATTCGGAAATCCCCGGATCAAAGCTTACTTACAGCTCCCCGAGGCATATCGGTGTTTGTTCCGTCCTTCTTCGGCTCCTAGTGCCAAGGCATCCACCATACGCTCATAATAACTTAACCTAAATGTTTGTCACTTGCGTGACAACGGTTTTGGTCATTTTGAATAATTTTAGAATTCAAAAATAACGCGGTGTTCTCGGTTGAAATTAAAATTTAAAATAAATAATAATTTCAATAGGAAATATAAATATTATCCAGTTTTCAAAGAACCAAGTTCTAATGTATGAGCCCTCACGGGCTCAATGGAGTATAGCGGAATCGAACCGCTGACCTCCTGCTTGCAAAGCAGGTGCTCTCCCTGCTGAGCTAATACCCCATAACAGCAATGGGTCTGGACAGACTCGAACTGTCGACCTCACCCTTATCAGGGGTGCGCTCTAACCAACTGAGCTACAGACCCATACGGGCAAGGCCTGTAGGCCTCTCAAAACTAAACAAGATTTCGATATCTGTACAAGTTTCCGATTGAATGTAAATCCTTAGAAAGGAGGTGATCCAGCCGCAGGTTCTCCTACGGCTACCTTGTTACGACTTCACCCTAATCATTCGTCCCACCTTAGATAGCTGGCTCCTCAAAAGAGGTTGCCGCACTATCTTTGGGTGTTACGGACTCTCATGGTGTGACGGGCGGTATGTACAAGACCCGGGAACGTATTCACCGTGGCATGCTGATCCACGATTACTAGTGATTCCAGCTTCGTGCAGTCGAGTTGCAGACTGCAGTCCGAACTGAGAACAGCTTTATGGGATTAGCTTGACCTCGCGGTTTCGCAACCCATTGTACTGTCCATTGTAGCACGTGTGTAGCCCAGGCCATAAGGGGCATGATGATCAGACGTCATCCTCACCTTCCTCCGGTTTATCACCGGCAGTCTGACTAGAGTGCCCAACTGAATGCTGGCAACTAGTCACAAGGGTTGTGCTCGTTGCGGGACTTGACCCAACATCTCACGACACGAGCTGACGACGACCATGCACCACCTGTAGATCTGTCCCCGAAGGGAACAGCTAATCTCTTAGCCTAACAGAAGTATGTCAAGGCCTGGTAAGGTTCTTCGCGTAGCATCGAATTAAACCACATGCTCCACCACTTGTGCGGGTCCCCGTCAATTCCTTTGAGTTTCAACCTTGCGGTCGTACTCCCCAGGCGGAGTGCTTAATGTGTTAACTTCGGCACTAAAGGACGGAAATCCTCTAACACCTAGCACTCAACGTTTACAGCATGGACTACCAGGGTATCTAATCCTGTTTGCTACCCATGCTTTCGAGCCTCAGCGTCAGTGACAGACCAGACAGCCGCTTTCGCCACTGGTATTCTACCATATATCTACGCATTTCACCGCTACACATGGTGTTCTACTGTCCTCTTCTGTACTCAAGTCGCTCAGTTTCCAATGCACTTCTTCGGTTAAGCCGAAGGCTTTCACATCGGACTTAAACAACCGCCTGCGCTCGCTTTACGCCCAATAAATCCGGATAACGCTTGCCACCTACGTATTACCGCGGCTGCTGGCACGTAGTTAGCCGTGACTTTCTAACCAGATACCGTCACTACCAAGCCATTTCCTACTTGGTACGTTCTTCTCTAGCAACAGAATTTTACGAGCCGAAACCCTTCTTCATTCACGCGGTGTTGCTTCATCAGGCTTTCGCCCATTGTGAAAGATTCCCTACTGCTGCCTCCCGTAGGAGTCTGGACCGTGTCTCAGTTCCAATGTGGCCGATTAACCTCTCAGTTCGGCTATCCATCATCGTCTTGGTAGGCCTTTATCTTACCAACTAACTAATGGACCGCGGGTCCCTCCAAGAGCGACGCAAACGCGCCTTTCAAACTGAAACCATGTGGTTTCAGTTGTTATCCGGTATTATCATCCGTTTCCAGATGCTATCCCAGACTCAAGGGCAGGTTACCCACGTGTTACTCACCCATCCGCCGCTCACTCGAATGTAGAATCATTTGATGCAGAGCATCAAAATCATCTACGGGAGTGCGCGCGACTTGCATGTATTAGGCACACCGCCAGCGTTCATCCTGAGCCAGGATCAAACTCTCATGTTAAAAATAACATAAGAACTTAATTACAAGCTCTTAAGATTAAATTACTAGTTTAGTTGTACGAACGAATTTATTAAAAACGCACGTAAAGTTAAAAATCTCATTATAAAATAACAAGACCACTTGCACTTGTGATGTCAAAATCTTGTTCAGTTTTCAAAGACCTACAATTGCTAGCCACATGAGCTCTCGCTCACATGACAATTATTAATATATCACAGATGAGACATAATGTTAAGTTATTTTTAAAATTAATTTAAAAACTTTTTAAACTAACTTTACAAATCATTAACATGTTCATTCTCACGCGACAATTGTTATTATACCAGGTGACCATCATTAATCAACACTAAATTCAAATTAATTTAAAAAATTACGTTTGAAATCTACTTTTTGGTTCTGTAGAATACATTTAATCCCATACGTAAAGGATGATTACTAATGAGTTTAATCTATGTTCGACCTGCTCAAGTGAAAGATGCTCCAGCAATTCTCAACATCGTTAATTTTGCAAAGCAATATTTAAAATCACAGCATATTAATCAGTGGCAAAATAATTATCCTAATCCCCAAAGCATTAAACATGATATCAATGGCAAAGCCTGCTACGTTTTAACGGTCAATCATCGAGTGGCGGGAATTGCTAGCTTAATCCCGGGACCAGATAAGAGTTACCTAAAAATTCAAAACGGGTCATGGATCAACGGTACAAGGGCACCATACATGACGATTCATCGGGTTGCCATTTCACCCAATTTCCGTGGCCAGGGTCTCTCTCAAATGCTAATGAGTAATCTTATCACCCTAGCAATCGACAAGGGTTATCACGACATCCGAATCGATACCCATCCAGATAATAAAGGTATGCAACACATTATTACTAAAAACGGCTTCGTAAAACGTGGTATTATTCACACGTTAGAAGGTGGCAAACAGGCAAACACATCCCGTTATGCCTACCAATTAATCATCGAAGGTGAAAAGTAATGATTTCTGCCGATTTCGCGGTTCAGATTAAATTAATAATTATGTATACGATTGGTTTACTAGCATTAATCGCTACGTTTATCTATCTCCATCACATTACCCGTCAATGGATAACTAAATTTAGTTTAAGTTTACTTGCCGTCATCATCATTATGGCAATCATTTTATTCATTACCGTTAAATTACCGTAAAATCCTTATCAATATACACAAAAACCGCTGAGTTATTTATTACTCAGCGGTTTTCTTTTTCATTATTTGATTTTTAATCATTGTTAATATTAATTGGCTTTAATTGCTTCACAGTAACGCTATTACAATCGGTCCAATTTAAATTAAGGACATGACCATTTCTAAAGAAGCGACCGGTCATCGTCCGAACGCCACCGTTTATATATACCTCGAATTCTGAGTTATCAAAATAAAGGGCACAACTATGGATGACATCCTTATTAATCCGAACCTGACGAATTTCCTCATTCCCGCTCAAGTTCTGACGATGAATCGATAAACGATGACCCTTTTGATCAATTGAAAAGTACAAATGGCTAGTTTCAGCGGTAATTGCCATCTGACTAAGCCGATCAATATTAGGGACCCATTTAATGTAGCATTGTTTAGGGATTTCCATCCCGTTAACGGCCTTTAAATCATGGACGAATAACTTGCGATTTTCTCGAGCCGGTCGCTGAATTAACTGACCGTCCTTTAGATCGAGTTCCCGGACTAACGTCAGTGCACCGGACCAGCCTTCTGAATCTGTAGCGTACTCAACGCCGGGCATCCCAACCCAGCTGATGGATAACGCTCTGCCGTCAGGAGCGTTAAACGATCTAGTGGCGTAAAAATCAAAGCCGTAGTCCATCAACCGGATCTTGGTGGGGTTAATGATCTTCATCTGATTCCAGTTCATACTATCACCAGCAATATATGCGTTCGGATATCGATTTTGATAATTCAAACGCTTCCGATCGATTCCCTGCGGACAGAAGATAATTACCGGGTGATTATGGATAAAAACTAAATTCGGACATTCAACCATGTAACCTAAATTATCATTACCGATATCCATCGTCTTAAACAGGTTCCAGCCATGGTCAACGGATTGAGAACGGTAAACGACGATCTCACCCCGGTTACCCTCTGTCTGAGCACCTAAGATAGCGTAGTAATATAAACCGTGCTTAATGATCTGCGGATCACGGAAATTACCGGTAACTTCTAATGGGGGTTGGTTTATTAAAGGTCGCTGGAGCTTGGTAATGTCGTTGTCCTTATCCATCCAAGCACCGTCTTGTTTAGCCTGACGATGATGATGTTTATCCCAGATATTACCCGTATACATTAGGAATAATCGATCACCGACGGGAATTGCTGAACCCGAATAACAGCCGTTACGATCATTGGATCGATCTGGGATCATGGGCTTATGGACGTTTTTCCAATTAACTAGATCATCCGACACCAGATGGGTCCAGCTCTTTAAGCCATGAACGGCTCCAAATGGAAAGGCCTGGTAAAATAAATGCCACTGATGATTAAAATATGAAAATCCATTTGGATCATTCAGGAGCCCAGTTCGAGTCTGAACATGATAGCCCAGACGCCACTTGGAGCGGGCAACCTTAGCCTTTAAGTCAGTCAGGCGCTGTTTAGGCCATTCGTGGTAACCACGATTTAGCCGATCGGTTGTCCAGTAATTTTTGTCCATGATTGCACCCCTCTAATCAATGTGTCATTATTCTACCACAATTCATTCAAGGTTACTCAATGGTAATGAATAACAACATTATGTTTCACGTGAAACAATTACACATCTAGTTACTTGCATTGATAACAAAAAGAACCCGTTCCGAGATAGATGCACGAACGAGTTCCCTTAGTTATTTATTTGCCGGTAGCTTATTATCCTTTAATACCTTATTAATGTAATAATCGATTTCATCTAAGATATTGGATACGTCTTTTGAATTTCGCATCTGGGCAGCTTCATTTTCGCTAATTGCCCACATTGCTAAATTATCACTTACGGGCACGATATCACGTACGATTCGCATGGGTTCTTCTTTACCACGTTGCTTTTTGATCCGTAAGTAGCTTTTATAATCGGTAATCATTCTTAAGGTTTCACCGGTACTCGGATCATAAGTCTCAAAAATTACGAAATGAGATTGCATCTGAGCATCATTTAATTGGTGCTTAACTTGTTCTAGTTGTTGTGGAGTTATTTTGATCATATTTTCACCTCATTTTTGATCGATAATTGCAACAGATTGATTTAGATAACGGCGTCCAACAATCACATCAACCGCGATTTGGGCCACATTTTGATAAGAAACGGTACCATTATTAACCGATTGGCCCTCTTCTATTATTCTGGGCTCAGTTATTGCTGGCTGCTTTGTAATCGTAACCGGACGTAAGATGGTATACGGAATTTCACTTTCGTCTACAACTTTGACCGCATATCGTTGTTCATTTAAATATTCAGGAACGTTTTTAACGTCTGGAAAAATCGCGGGTCCGGTTACTTCATCATCAATTCCAGCATGTGACATCATTAAGAACTGATGGATGGGTGGCACAACTAAACTAACGGCGTCGAACAAGGCTTCAAAATCCAAATCGACATCCATCGGCCCCAGAAACGAAGCAATTATATTTTGATGTCGGAGGACAGGGACGTAACTTTTTGCTCGTTTAAAATCAATTCCCGTTAATCGGGTTACCTTAATATTAGGGATCTTCTTTAGTTTCTGGGCCACTAAATCAGCGACCGCACTATGCTGATCTAAAATTAAAACGTTAGTCACAATCTACGTCCCTCCGTTATCTATGATTAGGTATATTTTATCAAAAATTAGAGCCTGCTTTAAGGTTTCTAAATTATTTATGTTCCGCATGTCTATTTTACCGGAAATCACTAATATATAGACATAAATGTATTAGAATAGAAATGGAATGTGAACGTCGCTTTATTTTGATCAATATCTTTAAAGAGCTCAATCCACGTTCTAATTTATGTTAAGATAAAATTATTATCGAGGTTGAATATGTCGCCAAACAGGTTAATATATTCAATGGTGAAACGCTTACAGCGTTTTAATGTTGTGTAAGGAGTTTCGTTTATGTTATTAGGAAGCGTTGAAGCTGGTGGAACTAAATTTGTTTGTGCCGTTGGTAACGAAGATTACCAGATTTTAGACAGCACTAAATTTCCCACCACAACACCTAAAGAAACGTTAGGCCGGACGATCAAATACTTTAAAAAATTCAGAGGTCTACAGGCCATGAGTATTGCATCGTTTGGACCAATCGAACTACGACATAATTCACCTAAATATGGCTACATCACGGACACCCCTAAAAAGGGTTGGTCTAACGTGAATTTCTTGGGGATTATGAAAAAGTACTTCAAATTTCCAATCTATTGGACGACTGACGTCAACGGGTCCGCTTATGGTGAGTACATCATGGCCGGACTTTTCCATCACCCCGTTAAGTGTTTAGCTTATTACACCATTGGTACTGGTGTCGGGGTTGGCGAAGTCGTCAATGGTAAATTTCTGGGTGATCTCGGTCATCCTGAAATGGGCCACGTTCGTGTTAAACGTCATCCTGACGACTTAAACTTCAAAGGGATCTGTCCTTATCATGGGGACTGTTTAGAAGGTCTCGTTGCGGGACCTACCTTTGAAGCTCGCCTCGGTAAAAAAGGTCCCGATGTCCCATTGTCTAATCACGTCTGGGATATTATGGCCTACTACGTTGCTCAAGCTGCAATTCAGACGACTTTAGCACTTCGTCCCGAAGTGATCGTCTTCGGTGGCGGTGTCGTGAGCGAACCGTTCTTAAGAAAGGTCCGTCATCAGTTCAAGATTCTGTTGAATGGCTACGTCGACGTAGGTAATCTCCGTAACTACATTCGAATGCCGGCTGTCGAAAACAACGGTTCTGCAACCGTCGGTAATTTCGCTCTGGCTCTAGAAGAGTCACGGAAATAATTAATCTTTAAATATTAATTTGAGATCGTAAATCTTCCCGTTTACGATCCCATCCTAATATTAATTTATATTTATTTTTTCAAAGGGGTAATCTCATGAAGGCATTAGTCTTAAAAGGTGTCAAGCACTTCGAAATCGAAGATATTCAAAAGCCAACACCAAAAGATAATGAAGTTTTAATTGATGCCAAATATGCTGGTATCTGTGGTACTGATAACGCATTATACAACGGACTTCCGGGTTCAGCTCCGGCCGTTCCACCGATCGTATTAGGCCATGAAGTTTCCGGTGTTGTTGAATCCACTGGTAAGAACGTCAAAGGTTTCAAGAAGGGTGACCGTGTTACTGTCGACCCTAACTGTTACTGTGGCAAGTGCCGTTACTGTCACATTGGCATTCCTGAAATGTGTGACAACCTTTCTGCCGTTGGTGTTACCCGTAACGGTGGCTTAGAACAAGCATTCACCGCTCCAGCTACCAACGTTTACAAGGTTCCAGCTAACGTTCCGTTAAAGGATGCCGCTACGACTGAACCTGTATCCTGTGCATTACACGGTGTTAAGTTATTACACACTTCTCCATACCAAAACGCATTAGTTATTGGTGATGGTTTCGAAGGTTTACTTTTCTGCCAGATCTTAAAGGCTTACGGTGTTAACTCCGTTACTTTAGTTGGCCGTCATGATGACAAGTTAGCCGAAGAAAAGAAAGCCACTGGTGTTGACGCTGTTATCAACGCTAAGAAGGAAAAGATCCCTGCTAAGTATGACATTACTGTTGATGCCGTTGGTTTACCACAGACCCAAGAAGCTGCTGTTGACTCCACTGTTAAGGGTGCTCAAGTCTTAATGTTTGGTGTTGGTAAGCCTAACCAGCACTTCTCAATGAATACTTACAAGGTTTACCAGAAAGAATTAACCGTTAAAGGTTCATTCATCAACCCTAACGCATTCGTTGATTCCTTAGCATTACTCTCAACTGGTAAAGTTAAGGTCGCTCCTATCGTTAAGAACGTTCTTAAGTTAGACCAAGTTGCTGATGCATTAAGTGGTAAATACACTGGTAAGTGTGTCGTTAAGATCGATGCCTAATCGGTACTAAGAAGGTTATATCATGTTAAGTAAGTACTTTACTGGTGTTCAACACATTGGTATTCCTGCCAATGACTTGGACCAGACCATTAAATTTTACAAATCCTTAGGTTTCAAAGTTGCCGGTTTATTCAATAACCAGGGTAACCGTTGTGCTTTCATGAAGTACAATACCTTAATGATCGAAACCTGGGAAGGCGATCCTTGTGCTAACAAGGACGGCGCAATTAACCACTTTGCCGTTAACTGTACCGATGCTGACAAGGCTTTTGCTGAAGCCAAGAAAGATGGCTATCACTTATTAGATGACCATGTTGAATCCATCCCTGCTTACTGGAAGCACGGAATTCACTTCTTCAAGATTCAGGGCCCTAATCATGAAGCCATCGAATTTTGCCAGATTCTTTAATCCGTAAATCATCATAATTAAAAGCCGCGTTCTTATTTAAGAACACGGCTTTTTGTTTCCTTATTTTTAGTAACTAATGTCTATCTATGAACTTATATCTATAGATATATAAACTTTATCGGAAATATTCACCCTAAATGATTGACATTTATATAAAAGCGACTATTATGAGAATTGAAAATTACGAAAGAAGGTCATTCAGATGTTTAAATTAGTTTATAACGTATTCGTAGCGATTAGGCAGCAGGTTTTTGTCCTTACAACTGAACTGTCTCGTGCGGATATAGTAACTAATTTAGGCGTTTAATGACTTATCAAATCCACACGGGAATCCTTGTGATAACTGTGTGGATATAATATCTAGACATCTTAATTTAACATAGGTTATACCCTCACGGTTGTCACAGATAACCGTGGGGATTTTTTCATAGATTTTTTCATACCTTTATAATTTTCAACCAGTTGTTGCTTAATTTATTTCATCTTAATTTGTAGAAAGGTACTTATCTATGTCAAAGATTAATGCAATTAAGATGCCTAAGATGATCAACACCATGGACATCATTACCAAGAAGATCAATATCATCAATTCTAATATCAACTCAATCAAGAGCCGGATCAGTGATTCAAATGCGATTGCGATTAAAGCGATTAGTGCGATTAGAAACATTAAGATAATCAAGAACATTATTTCTAACGCTGACAATATCGATATTAAAGATATCAATAAGATTGAAAATATCATTAGTATTGATGATATTAAGAACATCGAACACATCATCGGCATTAAGGATATCAAGATGATCATTAACGCCATTAAAGATATTGACATCATCAACATCGATGACATTATCCGTGACATCAAGAATATTGATATCATCAAGAATATCAACATCAAAGACATTGATAAGAATAATATTAAAGATATTGAAAATAAGATTGGTGCCAAGAACATCAAGATTATCCGTGCCATTGTTGATATTCGCATTATCAAGGATATCGAAAACATTATTATTGCCCGTAACATTGGTGGTTATGGCATCAAGATGATCGCTAACATCGATCACATTTCCTCAAGCATTGATTACACTCGGATCAATATGATCGACATGATCATCAGTGACATTAAGATGATCCGTTCTGATATTGACATTATTAATGACATTCACGCTTCCAAGAAGATCATTAATAACATCAACATCATAAGCAGCATCAAAGACAGCATTGCCGCTATGAAGAGCTCAATCAAGAACATTAAGTCCATCATCAGCAACAGCATCATCTCCATGAACAACGATATCCAGATCATCAACCCAATCATTAAGAACATTAATGGAATTCACATTGATGATGAAGTTGATATTATCAGCGCCAACTTGAACGACATTAACTACATCATTAACAAGATTTCTGACCGCATCATCATCATGATGAATCAGATGTTAGATTACATCCATAACATCATCATTAATAAGGGTATCTCCAAAGATATCATCAAAAACATCAACATCATCAAATCTGATATTGATATCAACAACATTGATGACATTAAAAAGATTATTATCAATCACTAATCTTTTTAATCATTCATGTTGATGAAAAGTCCTGGGTTCATCAATTCAGGACTTTTCTTTTGGAAATCTAATCATACCAACGAGGTGACAATCTTGAAAGCACATCAATTATCTAAATTATTAAAGAAAAACGGCTGGTATTTCGATCGACGCCGCCACGGTGGTAACCGTGACGTCTGGATGAATGACCAGCACGATAAGGTTGAAATCCCGCACTATCGCGTTATTAACGATGTGGTTGCTAAAAAGGTAATCAATAAATGTAATTTGAAATAGTTTATTCAGGGTAAATTAAAAGCCGAGCTGAAATTAATCAGCTCGGCTTTTAATTTTATCGTTATTTAATTAATTATTTTGGTTTTGATATTTATACCATTGAACTAAATCTTTACGTGAAGTAAAGAGATCACGGTGGCCATAATGAATTCCAACGGATTTAGTCATGTAGCCAGTGCTAGGATGATAAACTGTCATGAAGCGGTAGACGGTCAAAACCGTACCTGGGTCAACATGATCAAAATACTTACCGTTCATGGTGTATAAATTAATTCCGTTCTGGCCAATTACCTTTAAATAATCAATCCGTTTAGAACGATAATAATGCGGATTGTAAATAATCTTTACCGAATGTTTATGAGCTTGTACGTTCTTCTTGGTTTTACGGTAGAGTTTACTCGCCTGACGACGGTGCTTTCTAACGGCAGTTTGCCATGCTTCCTTTTGACGAGCTTGACGGACCTGACGATTACGACGAGTATTCATATTTCTGGCGTTATGATTACTTTTCTTATTATTCTTCTTGTTAACGGTATTAATCTTAACGGATGCAGACTTACGAACCTTATGCGTGTAATGACGACGGTGACGACGAACGATTGGCTTAACGACAGGTTTAATAGGCTTAACAGGTTTAACGGGTTTAGTGACCTTGGTTACATGAATCGGTTGAGCATGATCATCACTACTCTGACCATTACCAGTCCAGAAACTCATTGGTTTATCGTTACCATCTGGGAATACTGAAGCATCAACGCTTTCTCCTAAAGCAGGACTGTAATGCTGATCAGTGTATTGCCATAGGTCATAATGATATGCCGGATTAGGTTCAGCACCGTATTGTGCAACCCATAAACCATCATAAGCATTTCTAGTTTGTGGAGTCGTGTGAGTATTCATAAAATACGTTCCACTGTATAAAATAGCTGGCTTTCTAGTTACCTGATGAATTTCGTTCGCCCAAGCCTGGGTCGAATCATTATATTGATCACCAGCATCGTTTTCTTCTGAATCGTTAACGTAGAAATCAGCTTGTGGAGCTCGTTGATATAAAGCCTGAGCTTCTTCCTGAGCCTGAGCTGGATTAGCGTAGGTACTATAATCATAGGCCCCGTATGGAATGTTATTCTTTTGCATTTCATAGGCGTTGTGATCAAATTGTTGATCTTGATATAGCCCACCGTTTTCGGCTTTTAAGATCATGAAGTTAACTTCGTTCTTCAATCGACTAGCTTGATTATCGTTTACGTAACCTTGATATGATGAAATATCATAGGCATTAGCCGCATTAGCCGGTCGAGCAGAACTAAATCCCCCTATGGCCAAAGACAAAACAAGTCCTAGAGCCAATGCAACCGTTGATAAAATAACTTTAAGTGGCTTATCTTTAACCATGTAATTAAATTCCTTCTCTAATTAAAAATCTAATCAGACTTTTTATTCTCATCGTTTAATATTCTAATCATTTTAAGTTACATCATATTTACAATGAAGTAACTTATTTTAAAAGTTTATTTCAAGGATACGGCTTTTTGTAAAGTATTACTTGGATCACCATTCAAAGTGTTGACCTTCTTATTTTGATCCCAAGAAATATGAATGGAGTTGTCAGGAGCGTCCAACTGAACGATGCCCTGACTGCTTGGAATTGGTAAAGTGTGATCCTGGAAGTAACCAACTAACTGCTTAGCCTTCTGAACGGCAGTACTAGCTTTTTCGTTGACGTCGTTACCATGAACGACAACCTGCCAGCGACCCATCTTAAAGCTTACGTAGGTCTGACCAGCACCACGATCTTGATGACCAGTAATGCCGTGGCCTAAGTCAACGGCACCTGGTTCCTGACTAGCAGAACTGCTTGAACTGCTGTTGGTACTAGCAGAACTATTAGTAGCTTGAGCCGCTGGTTGCTGATTAACTTTGTGCTGAATACTTTGTTTAGCCTGATTCTGGGAGCCGTAACTTTGCTGTTTGGCCCCGTGTTCATTATTCTTTAATTCGTGCTTAACCTGGTCCTTATGCGTCATTGATCGACTTGCAGTCTGTTCAGATGACTGATGACTGGCGTGATGCTGTTGAGCTCCACAACCAGCTAGGACGATTCCGGTTAAAGCTAATAACGGTAATACTTTTTTGTAGAATTTCATTTAAAAATCCTCCTCAATGTAAAAAATACTAAAATTCTTAATCATATTCAATGGTTATTCTTTAATTCGGTTCCAACCTAATGCCAATAAATAAATGGCACTTTCAATAGTCGCGATAAAGGCACTTACGGGCCAGTTGGTTAAATAACTGAGGTAAAGGCCAACCCAAGCACCAAATAATGCAAATGCAAACGTTAATAACGCCATCCCGCGGACCGTATGAACAAAGTAATGAGCCGCGGATGCTGGAATCGTTAGTAACACGAAAATTAAAAGTGAACCTACGATCTGGGCGGTAACACTAACGGTACAAGCTAACAGGATTAAAAACACAATTGAAATCCATGTGTTCCAACTAACGTTAAAACTAGCTCCAATACTATCAAATGAATTATATTTCAATTTTCGGTAGATGAAAAATAGAGCCACAATTATTAAAATGCTTAAAATTACCAGCGTTTTTACGTTTTTGTAATTAATCCCGACAATACTCCCAAATAAAATGTTGGTAGCATAACTCGCCTGGGTATTCGCAAGCGCCAGGAATAGGATCCCAAGACCAATGAAGAATCCCGAGAAGACACTGATTGATGATTCACGACGGCTAACCTTATTACCGACCGTACCAATTAGCAATGAACTAAAGATCGTAAAGATCAGCATTCCAGCAATCGGCGAAATTCCGGCAAATAGCCCAAAGGCGGCACCGGAGAACCCGATTTCAGATAACGTATGCGCAAAGAATTCGGTGCTTCGGGCGATGACAAAGACACCCATAACACCACATAAAATAGCGATAAAGAAACTGGCGATAAAAGCGTATCGCATAAATGGATAGGTAAACATTAGTTTCTTCCCCCGATCTTTTCGAAACTGCCGTGCTGATTTTTAATGCGTAACTTATAGTTACCAAACCGTTTTACCAATGTTGGATCATGGGTGATGAACATGACAGCAACGTGACGTTGCTTTACAATATCGTGAACTAATTTCAATAAAGCCACCTTAGCGTTGATGTCTAAACTTGCGGTGGTTTCATCCATAATCAGTAGTTTAGGGAAAGTTACTAATGCTTGTGCCAAAAAGGCCCGTTGCTGTTCACCACCGGAAGCTTCGCCTAGTGGTTCGTTAGCCAGCTTAGTTAAGTGGGTTAATTGTAAAGTTTGCTTTAAGGCCTTATGTTCACGACGGGTTAACCATGGTAACCAGGTATCTTGAAGACTCAAACTCACAAAATCTTTAACCGTTAACGGAAATTCAGTATCGATATTCCGAAATTGGGGAATGTATTGAACCTTGTGTCGTGGGACCGTAAACCGAACGTGTTTTCCGGTCCGGGAATAATTCCGTAATAACGTCTTCATCAGGGTCGTTTTACCAACACCGTTACCCCCGGTGATACAAGTTAACGTCCCGGGGATAATCTTAAATGACAGATCACGGATCAGAGTTCGGTCTCCTACTTTTACATTCAAATGATTAACGATTAATATCGGTTTCATTAGTTACTCTCCTTTTCACGAGCTTGAATCATTTCGAGTCGATAGTTCTGTTTCATCATCCAAGAACGATAATTCATCCCGTTCGGCATCGTTTCGGTAATCTTCATGACCGGAACGTGATGACGATGTGCCAACTTAACTAGGTTATTAACGATTGCGTCACTAGCCTGTGTATTTTCAACAAAGAAGGCAATTCGACGGTGTTTAATATCGTTCTGGACGCTACGAATGGCTTCTGGGGACGGATCGGTTCCGTGTTCCACGGCTTTGGCGTAGCTCGGATCGTTAATCTGGTAACCAATTTCACGCAATTCATAATCAAAGACCGGTTCACTGACGTCGACCCGTGATTTCTGGCGATGGTGTTTTAACCAGTTAATCTGCGTTTTAAGAATTGCTAAAGAATGATCATAATGATGGGCGTTTCGGTAGAAGAACTTTCGGTGTGCTGGATCCTTCTTACTAAATTGCTTGGCCAAATAATTAGCCAATTCAGGCATGGTATTAAGACGGTACCAGACATGCGGATTGCTCTTTAACGGTTGATGAAGCAAAGTCTGACCAACTTTAATTCGTTTAGCGTGCGGAGCATCCTGGGATAGACTATTCATCCAGTTATCATAATTAAGCCCGTTGCTGATCACAAAATCAGCTTGTGACACCCTTTCCGCATCACGGACGGTTGGAGTAAAATCATGCGGGTCAATACTGGAATTCTTAATGAGTGACGTTACGTGACCGTAATGGCCTAAGACCGCTTTAGCGGTCGTCCCGTAAAAATTGACCGAAGAAACGACGTTAATACCATTAGCTCGGCTCGGACGCTCAGTACTACAGCCGGATAAAAATAAAAGTGCAGTCATAACTAAGAGTAAACTGCACCCTAACTTTTTAAATAATTTCAAAGATTACTAACCTCTTAAATTCAAGTAATGAAACCATTATAACTAATTTACAAGATCGGTGACAACAATCGACTTGCCCGTTGCTTTAAGACTAACCAATAGGATTGCTTTTCAAACATCTTTGGTGTCTGTCGTTGACAACGGCGAATATCGTTAACGTAAATGTCGGTCAATTGTCGGTTAATCTTCTTATCATAAAGGAACGCGTTAATTTCAAAGTTTAGTTTGAAACTTCGAATATCAAAATTAGCGGAACCGACTGATGATAAGCCGTCGTCAATTACAACGGTCTTGGCATGCAAAAAGCCCGCCTGGTAATAATAGATTTTCACACCTTCGTGGGCTAACCAGTTAGCATAGTACTGGGTAGCACGATAAACGAACGGGTGATCAGGTTTACACGGTAACATAATCCGGACGTCGACTCCGGACATTACAGCCATCCGTAAAGCATCCATAACGCTATCATCAGGAATCAAGTATGGAGTTTGAATCCAGCACCGGTTCCGAGCCATCTGGATCATTTTAATGTAGCCGTACTTGATCTGCTGTTTATCACTATCGGGCCCACTCGATACAATCTGCATATTAGTCCCACCTTCAACATCATTCAGCGGGAAATAATCGACCTTGCGGGTGATGTTATTAATCTGGTGATGAGAATCAGTAACGTTCCAGTCCAAGATAAATTGAGCCTGAAGGCTATAAACTCCGGAGCCCATAATACGAAGATGGGTATCACGCCAGTAGCCATACTTCTTGTTGAGTCCTAAGTACTGGTCACCAATGTTAAAGCCACCAACGTAACCGATTTTACCGTCGATAACCACGATCTTACGGTGATCTCTGAAGTTCAATCGAACGTCAAAGATCGCGGAATGTGTATGTAGATATGGCATTGCTAAGCCACCCGCGTCAAGTAGCGGTTTAAAGAAACTCTTGTGGGTGCCGATTGAACCTAAGCTATCGTAAATAACTCTGACCTGAAGGCCCTGCTTAGCCTTTTTCGTTAGAAGATTACGAATTTCACGACCTAAATGATCGTTATAAAAGGTATAAAATTCAATGTTTATACTACTCTTAGCACTGGCAATATCATCAGCGATCTGATTAAACAATTTAAAGCCGTCGGTATAGATCTGAACCTTATTCTTTCGTGACAAAAAGGACATGTCAGCGTTCCGGAAAATTCGAACTAAACTTCGGTCTTTATAGGTGACGTCATCGGCCTCAACTTTTCTGGCGTTATTTAAGTAGTGCGTTTGACGGGTTAATAATTTATCTAGCTTGATGGCGCTACGGGTCTGCAGGCGAAATAGCTGTCTTTCTGGCAGCTTTCGGCCCACGAACGCGTAAATCATAAAACCAAAGACCGGCAGGAACATTAAAACTAGTAGCCACGCCCAGGTCGCAGCAATGTCACGTTTACTACGGAAGACCGTAATAATCGCGAAACCGGCGTTAATAATAATGATAAATTTAAGCAGTAAGTACCAATTAATAACGTTACGCCCTCATTCAAGTACGATGATTTAGAATTCATTATATCACGTCACTAATTCCAAAGATCATTTCAGTGATACAATTAATGCTGATTAATCGATTAGTGAGGTGCTGTCCATGGCAACTAGTACACAACTAAAAGACATGTTGACGCTGGAGTCTGAACCGGGGCCCTTTATCTCAATCTTTGTCCCCTATTCTGGAGTCAATAACGCTGAATTTGAGCAGTTGGTCATTAACGCCAGACGAAATTTAGCACAACAAGATCCAAAGCAAAGCTGGCGGCCTTACCAAGCCAAGCTTAACCATTTAAAATTCCCACGTTTTATTCGTCACCGAACTTTGAAGGGCTTTGCCATCTACTTGGGACCTACGATCTTACGGGTCTTTCGGCTCAACTACATCGTTCACCCCACCAGCATCGTCAATGACACCATGTGGATCATCCCGTTAATTATGGAAACTCAGTTCAAGCATCTTCACGGCTCCAGGTTAATGTACAAGAATGCCATTAAGAACATTCGGACTCATTATCGCTTGGCAAATCACCGCAAATTAACCAGCCATGATCTAACCCAAATCGTCAAAATTGCACCCGCTGGATTAATCGATACGTTACTAATTAACCGGGATGTCCCGTTTAAAATCAAAAAGATTTTGAACGATTTAGCGATCACAACAATCGGCTTTGGTGGTCGAGTCTTCGTGTTACCGAAACACGACATTCCAAATCAAATCCCGGCAGCAATTATCAAACGAAAATAATCTTTAGAACAACTCAAAAAGGCTACGTGAAAACGTAGCCTTTTTATTAACTTTATTTAGAAGAAAAACTTTAAACTACCGCGGCCTAGGTAAATCAGCATCCCTAGAATCATGAACAGCAGAATAATCAGGGCAATCGAGCCCCAATGCATTAATTTCGGATTATGCACTAGCAATCGCCTTTCTATCGGGATAATAAAAACGACGACTTAACTTGGCCGTCGTTTTTAATCTAACTTGATTTATAAGTTGACCCAAGGACCCCACTGGGCAGTAGCAAGACCTAAGATGATCAGAGCTAAAAGTAAGATAACTCCGAGCCAGATATCAAGCTTGCTGAGCTGGTTCTTAAATCGCTGAACGACCAAGTATTCAAGGAAGCAGATAACCAAAATTGAGGCAATTACTTTAAAGTAAGCCAATAATGGTGTCCGCATCCAAGCTAATGGATAAAGCCATAAGCCATCTAAAATGAATAGGATATAAATGGTTCGAATGGCGAAGACATATGGACGGTAGCCGCCTTTGCGTCTCAAGTCTAAGAACAAGAAGACTAGTAAAGCGACAACCAAAATGATGTGTAACCATGTAAACATATTTTTGCAGCCTTCCTTTTATGTGCTTCCGCATTAATTATACTATCTTTACTAATTTATTCACAATCATGGGCTGTTTCACGTGAAACATTACATATAAAAGCACGTTAACACGCTACTCAGCAGTAGATCGATCACGAACGTTACGCTAATCACGGTAATGAAACGGCCGGTTAATCGATTCTGGAGTTTATTACGGAAGCCGGTTTCCAATAAACCAATCATAAAGAGTGCGACCACGATCATAACGATCGTCAAAAATGACGAACCATACCAGGCTCGCATTGCGATAATAATCAAAACGACTAACGATAAATCATAGCAAGCTCGCGACGGAATGGCATAGCCTCGAAAGCGGGACGCTTTCAGCATGTCGAGCATTGCAAAAATAAAGCTGGCAACGACTAAGATTATGTAAGTTAATAGCATCAAATTGCCTCTCATCTAATGATTTAGACACTTTTATTATACCATTCACGCCCTAGTTCGTCGCTTTTCAGTAATTTGATGGTGAAAACAAAAAGCCATCGAGAATTCAATTCCCGATGACTTTCAATCAATTTGATTAATTAATCTTATTCTAATGAATCCCAAGGCTTCAAAGCAATTGGCGCTTTCTTGTCGATTGCTCGCTGAGCCTTTGGTAAGTATTCTTTACGAACGACCATTTCGTAAACGTACTTGTTCATCCAGTC
This sequence comes from Acetilactobacillus jinshanensis, assembly GCF_004359375.1. Taxonomy (NCBI): domain Bacteria; kingdom Bacillati; phylum Bacillota; class Bacilli; order Lactobacillales; family Lactobacillaceae; genus Acetilactobacillus; species Acetilactobacillus jinshanensis. The sequence continues at coordinate 1,604,083 of NZ_CP034726.1, forward strand.
GTCACTCATGACAAAGTAACCTTTGAAGCCGTTCTTGGTGCCCCAGCTGTTCTGGACTTTCCAGCGCTTTGGTTTGCCATCAACCAAATCAACTCCAGTTAACGTCATGGCGTGGGAAACACAAGCTTCATGATAGGCTAAACGATCAGCTTTGCTCATGTCTAAGTCAACATTGAACAACTGACCACGACGGTAAAGGTCGCTGTCTAAGTAACCGGATTTACGGTTACTCTGCTGAACGACATCGTTACCGAACCATACCGGTTCACCAGCTTTTAACTGCTTAATGGCAGCTTGCTTTAAGTACTTCATCGGCATGTTAAGGTATTCAATCTTTTTACCACCGACAACGTTATCCTGGCTAGGCTGACTGTACTTTTCACCCATCTTCTTATCAGGTGAATTAGTGGCTACGACGAAGTCATCAAGGTCAATGTCAGCATACTTCTTGTAGAATTTCTTCGGTGTTAAACCCTTGTCTAAATGATACTTCTTCTTATCATCACGGTATTCAAAATCGAACTTCTTCGGTGGAACTCCACATGAAACGGCCGTCATCCGGTAAACTTCACTTAACATCTTTTTACGAGCGTCCAGGATTTCTTTATCGGTAGCGCCACCTTTAACCAAGCGACGTAACTGCATAGCATCCCGACGTAACTTTAAGCCTAAGACCATGTCAAAATCCATGGTGTTATTGGTGACTTTAGTTTCAGGAAATACTGATTGCGGAACGACACCGTACTTCTGAACTAAGGCAACGGCCATGTCCCATTGACCACCATCGTCATCGGGCATGCCTAAGTAATAGTTAACGGTTCGGTCCTTGGTTGAACGGCCAGCTAATGCGATCATGTGATCGTAGAACATATTAGCCTTTTCAATCTTATCCCAGAAGAATAAGTAGTTCTGTGATAACTGGAAATCTTTAACACCGATCTTCTTAGCAACGTGCTGCTTTAAGACGTTTAATAGGGCAAACATCCAGCAACGGCCACTCATTTTCTGGTTTGAGACCTTACCAGTTTTAACTTCGACGTTAAATACTGGCTGCATGCGGGTCTTAGCCTTTGGATCACGGGCAACGTTGTTAATACCGTTATCTTGAATTGCTCTGGCGATAACATCACGTTCAGGCTGCTTTTGATAGCTAGCTTTTAACTGTTCGATATCCTTTTTATTCAATTCACTCATTATTAGCACCTCTTATTTTATTCCCAAGGCTTTAATTCGATTGGCTTCATGTGTAACATCTTTTGCTGATCTTTGGTCAGGTACTTCTTGTTAACGATGACTTCGTAAACGTACTTGTTCATCCAGCCATCATTCATAACGAAGTAACCACTTTCACCGACTTTGGAACCCCAGCTGTTTTCAACTTTCCAGGTCTTCGGTTTGCCGTCGACCAGGTCAACACCGGTTAAGGTCATGGCGTGTGAATCCATGGCGTCTTTATAAACGAAACGTTCACGCTTGGTCATATCAAGGTCCACGTTGAATAACTTACCACGCTGGTATAACTGGTCATCCAAGTAACCTTTCTTGGTGGCTTCCTGCTGCATGACGTCGTTACCAAACCAGACGCCCCAGCCGTCTTTCATCTGTTTGATGGCGGCTTTCTTTAAGGCGCTCATCGGTAAGTTAAGGAAGTGAATATCTTTTCCACCTTCGACGTTATCGCCGCTCTTCTGGCGGTAAAGCTGGTTCATCTTCTTGTCAGGATAATTACCAACGGGAACGTAATCATCTAAATGAACGCCCTTAAAGTACTTGTGATAGAAGTCTAACGGGGTTAAGCCCTTTACCAAATGGTAATTAGCGTCCTTATCTTTATTATTCTTACGCTTCTTGTCATCACGGTATTCAAGATCAAACTTTTCGGGTGGCACACCTAATGATTCGGAAACCATGCGGTAGACCTGATCCATCATCTTAGTCTTGGTGGACTTTAATTCAGCAGTCTTGCCCTTTTGAACCAAGTGACGAAGGATTACGGCATCCCGACGTAACTTCAGACCTAAGACCATTGCGAAGTCGTCGGTGTTATTGGCGACACTAGTTCGTGGAAAAGCACTGGCCGGCATTAAGCCATACTTTTCAATTAACGAAACGGCCATGTCCCATTCACCACCATCGTCATCTGGGTAGCGTAGGTAGCCATCAAGGGCACGATCATAAGTTGATTTCTTAGCCGTCTCGATAACGTGATCATAGAAGACGTTAGCTCGTTCAATTTTATCCCAGAAGAATAAGTAGTTACTGGAAAGTTCAAAGTCCTTGACGTGATACTTCTTGCTGAAGTAATGACGTAAGAAGTTTAAAGTTGCGAACATCCAGCAGAGACCAGCATGTTTCTGATTGGTGATCGTTTTGGTGTCTAGATCGACCGAGAAAACCCGGTTTAAATGAGCACGAACTTTGGGATTTCGGGCAACGTTATTAATCCCGTTTTCTTGAACGGCTCGTGAAACTACGCCGGCTTCAGGTTGCCGTTTCAAGTTATCGTTCATTTGTTCTAACTCTTTTTTCGTTATCTTGTGCATAAGCATAACCTCCATTCAGAAGTTTTAAGTAATCAGTTAATCCACTGCTAATCCTAAGAACGTTCAACAGGATCGGCAATGGTTAGGATGTAGATCCAATATGTTAAAAGTTTAACATGAATCAAATTGCCAAAAAGCACCTCATGAACACATCTGATCATGTTCATAAGATGCTTTTTCAGCATGAATTAAAATTTTAGAAATCCAATTAATTTATTCCTTTATGTTCATTTGCGTAATAAGCTTCGTTATCCGCAATCATTCGTTTAGCACGATGACGAATTCCGTAATGGTACATCAGAATTGAGATGATAGCGAACAGAATTGGACCTGCAACCGTCCAGAAAGCGGTTGAAATCTGGCCCTGCATCAGTGGTGTAATCACATTAAAGATTACGGCAATGGACATGGAAATTAGTAAAATGGCAACCACTGTGTATACTGATTTCATCGTGTGGAAGAAGACAATCGGGCGATCAAGATCCGTACGCTTCTTGAAGTAAACGAATGCGATGGCAACGAAGAAGTATGGAACGATCGAACCAACGTTACCCATATCAACGATAATCTGGTAGAACTGTTGACCATTCTTACCAGTTAATGATACTAAGGCTAAGGCAACGACAATGATTCCACATTCAATCCACATGGCGCCAGCTGGCATGTCATGCTTGTTGAACTGAGCGACCTTCTTTGGCCACAAGTCCTTTGAAGAACCGGCGATCAAACCTTTGACTGGTGAGTAAATCAAAACGGTCAAAAGACTGATCAATGGAATCAGGGAACCTAATGCCAAGACACGGACTAAGAAACGACCGACCATGGCACTAACAGCTGGTGAAACGCCTAAGGCTTTAGCTCCAGCATCACCTAAATAACTGAACATGATGAATCCATTGTTATAAAGGGTAATGCCAGGAGTTCCCATAACTTGTTTCCAGTTAGTACCGAAACCACAAAGTAGCATCCCTAAGACATAGAATGATGACATAATTCCGGCGACCCACATCATAGCTTTTGGATAGTCCTTACGCGGGTGCTTTAATTTATCTAAGAAACCACTTGAGGATTCCATACCACCATATGCGAACATAGCGTATACGATGAACGAAATAATGGCGATCGGTGACTGGAATTGCGGATTCGGTGACTTAATAAACGAAGACACGCCGTGAATTGGCTGTTTTGGTGCAAAACCATTCTTGGCCCAGATAATCACGGACGCAATTACAAAGATTCCAATCATTGCCATTGACAGGATCCCACCGATGTAGGAAACCAAGGCAACCTTATGGAACCCTTTAGTAGCAAAGTAGGTCGTCAAGATAATGATAACGATCCCCATTAAAGCTTCAACTTCGTTACTATCAAAAGGCCCTAACGTCCATGATTCAGACGTATCCTTACCAAAGAGTAATCCGGAAAGGTTAACACCAAATCCAGACGCATTTTGAAGTAAGTTGATCATCCATAGACCAATCCAGATAAACGTTCCGATGAAGGCCCATTTTTCACCAACGGAATTCAATAGCCAACTGTAAAACCCACCATGGTCTTCCTTTAATGATCCACTATATTCACCGAAGATCATTGCTAACGGGAACAGGAAGATAGCGGCAGTTAAAATATACCAGATAATACTGGCGTAACTCATTTGGTTATAGCCGGTAACAATGTTACTAAAACCGAATTCGGTTGAAATAACAATTAGGACCAGACCAAACCAGGAAATTTTCTTTTCACTTTTTTCGTTATTCATATGTCAAATTCCCCTTTAAAAGATCCCTAAAAACTTTTTTCGTGGAAGCGGCAACTTCTGTTTAGCAGCGTCTTGATCATCAGATAACTGGTCTAAATGAGCTTTCATTGTCAGATAGTCAGCCTTGTCAATAATTTTATGACGACTGACTAAATCAGCAGCCTTTAAATTATAAGGATGCTGCTGATTCTGATAAGTATGCTGACTTGCAGCAACTACCGGACGCAACTTAATAGCTTTTGACATATTGCCCAAAGTAACGCCGATCGTAGCTGTAGCTAGATCAACCGCATGTTGTGGGTCATTTGTTTTTGAATTTGCGAGTTGCAAATCCTTATTCAAATATTCAGTTAAGTACTGCAACTTATGGTGTAACTTAGCCATCTATCATTCATCTCCATCATTTGCATTTTCACCCAAAAGTTAAAAAAGCCGCGCGGATAACGACCCGTGCGGCTCCGCTCTTGACTTCAAATTTTAAGGTTCGACGTTTACACAGATCATAAATTTTAGTTATTCATAAGATATCAGATCGTTGTCTAATTTTCGTGAACTTTCAAATTTACGACATGCATAAATGTTTCCCTCTAATCCATCAAGTAATAGTATAAGCAATCGCTTAATTCTCTGTCAAGATATTAAAATTAGTTTGATTTTAATTATCATCAATTGTTTCGCATCAGGTGAACTTAATTAATAACTAAGGGCGTTAATATTATGACGATCCTTATTAGTAGTACCCCAAGCTAACGTCTTAACAACACCCAAGACCTTGTTCTTAGGAACGAAGCCCCAGTAACGACTGTCGTTAGAGATACTACGGTGATCACCTAATACGAAGTAATGACCGGCAGGGACCTTGATTGAATCATGATCCTTTGGCCAGTGAGCTGATAACTGTTTTAAGTTCCAGCCACCGTTGTTTTGATAACCGGTGATTCCAGTGCCGTCGTTACGTTGTAAATGATCGATAAATCCCTGGTGAATTGCTTTACCGTTAACATAAATATGACCACTCTTATATGACACGGTGTCACCAGGCATTCCGATAACACGCTTGACGTAATAATCTTTCTTAGCGGTTGCCTGTGGATCTTCACCATGGGCGTTAAAGACGATGACACTCAAATGATGAACGTGGGCCATGCGCCAGACCATTACTCGTTCATTATTTTCCAGGTTCGGTTGCATCGAATCACCATCGACTCGAACCATCGTAAAGACAAACATTTCGATTACTAAGTACAGAACGATGGCAATCAAAATGGGTACGATATATTCTTTAATGAATTTCATCTATTGAATCTCCTTGTATTTCAGCATGATTAACTACATTTTACACCTTTTAGATATAATTCACGTAAAAATAAAAGAGGATCCCGAACTGATGGGATCCTCTTCAATCAATTAGTTAAATTTTAGTTTACTTTTGTTTCTTCTGCTTCTTAGCAGCCTGACGTTTCTTATATTCTTCTACGTAGACCGTTAAGACAGCAATATCGGACGGGTTAACACCACTGATTCGGGTAGCCTGAGCGATACTTTCCGGCTGGATCTTTTCTAATTTCTGACGAGCTTCAGTCGCAATTTCACTAATGGCATCGTAATCAATGTCCTTAGGAATCTTTTTAGCTTCTAAGCGGTGTAAACGTTCAACACTCTGTTTTTCTTTAGCAATGTAACCGGCGTACTTGGTCTCAATTTCGACTTCTTCGATGACGTGACGACCAAGTGGTTTCGGTGGATCCGGAATGAAGTGCAACAATGCGTTATACGTTACATATGGGCGACGTAAGAAGATCGATGCCTTAACACCATCCTTCAAAGCGTTGTCTCCATGTTCTTCAACGAACTTGTTGACTTCCGGACCTGGTTTAACACGGGTGTTGTTCAGACGTTTAATTTCGCCTTCAATAGCGTGTTTCTTATCAAGCATCTTCTGGTAACGGGCATCAGAAATTAAGCCAACCTTATGGCCAATGCCAGTTAAACGTAAGTCAGCATTATCGTGACGGAGTAATAGACGATATTCGGCACGGCTGGTCAATAATCGGTAAGGTTCGTTGGTACCCTTAGTGACCAAATCATCAACTAGGACACCAATGTAAGCCTGATCACGCTTTAAGATCATCGGCGGACGACCTTCAGCATGCAAACCAGCGTTGATTCCAGCATAGATTCCTTGACCAGCGGCTTCTTCGTAACCTGACGTTCCGTTGGTCTGACCGGCAGTAAATAATCCAGAAATCTTCTTGGTTTCAAAATTCAGTTTCAACTGGTATGGATCAACGACATCGTATTCAATGGCGTAACCAGGACGCATCATCTGAGCGTGGTGTAAACCTTTAATCGAGTGAAGCATCTGCTGCTGGATTTCTTCTGGCATCGAAGTCGATAATTCATCAACGTAGTATTCGTCGGTGTCACGGCCTTCAGGTTCCAAGAAGATCTGGTGATGGGTCTTGTCAGCAAAACGAACCACTTTATCTTCAATTGACGGACAGTAACGAGGACCGACACCCTGAATAATCCCATTGTACATTGGGGCACGATCCAAGTTCTTTCGGATGATGGCGTGAGTCTTTGGATTAGTGTAAGTCAACCAGCAAGATAACTGATCCTTGACCGGAATGTAATCACTGTCAGGTGTCATAAAGCTGAAGTGATGCGGGACTGGATCACCAGGCTGTTCCTTCATCTGATCGAAGTCGATACTGTTTTTAACAACTCGCGGTGGGGTACCGGTCTTAAAGCGCTTCAGCTTGAAGTGGTACTTGTGCTTTAAGTTTTCAAATAACTTAATTGAAGGTAACGAATTGTTGGGACCTGAAGAGTACTGTAATTCACCAATGATAATTTGGCCACGGGCGGCGGTTCCGGCACAGATAACCACGGCTTTGGCACCGTATTTAGCACCGGTGTTAGTAATAACACCTCTACATACACCGTCTTTAACGATGATGTCATCAACGATTGCCTGACGTAACGTTAGGTTCTTGGTTCGTTCAATGGTCTTCTTCATCTGCATGTGATAAGCATGCTTATCGGCTTGAGCTCGTAATGCACGAACGGCAGGTCCTTTACCGGTGTTTAACATCCGCATCTGAACGTAGGTCTTATCAATATTACGACCCATTTCACCACCAAGGGCATCGACTTCACGAACGACAACCCCTTTGGCAGGACCACCGACTGACGGATTACAAGGCATGAATGCGACCATGTCTAAATTAATGGTCAATAAAATAGTTTTGTTACCCATTCGGGCAGCAGCTAATGCGGCTTCACAGCCGGCATGACCAGCACCGACAACGATAACGTCGTAGTTCCCGGCGTCATATAACTTCTTAATGGGCCGAATTATGGCTCGATTATCTTTTTCATCCATTAACGTTTTGCCTCCATTTACTCGATTGTTTCATGTGAAACAAAATTATTTACCAACACAGAATTGGCTGAACAATTGATCTAATAATTCACCATTATAGGTATCACCGGTGATTTCACCGAGGAACGTCCAGCATCGTTTCAAATCAATCTGAACTAAATCAACGGGCATCCCGGCTTTGACACCCTTTAAGACATCATTCAAAGCACCGTTAGCTTTACGGAGTAAGCTAACTTGACGGGCATTAGTTACCATGACGTCGTTTTGGGTACTTTGGATTCCCTGCTTAAAGAACAGGTTAGCGATCTTCTTTTCCAAAGCGTCGGTTCCGTTCAGCTTAATGGCGGCCGTCGAGATCACATTGTCTTTGCCAACAACTTTCTTGATGGAATCGACTTCAATCTTGGTTGGTAAATCAGTCTTGTTCAAAATCACGATTCGTTTTGATTTAGAAGTCATCTTAAGTAACTTTTTATCTTCAGCCGTCAAAGCTTCACTAGCGTTTAATACTAACAGGACTAAATCAGCCTGCTTAATAGCCTTTTCAGAACGCTTAACCCCGATTCGTTCGATCTGGTTTTTAGCGTTACGAATTCCGGCAGTATCGATTAACTTTAGCGGAACTCCGCGCACATTAACGTATTCTTCTAACGAATCACGGGTCGTCCCTGGGATGTTAGTAACAATCGCTTTCTTCTGGTGTAACAATCGGTTCAAAATACTGGATTTACCAACGTTCGGTCGACCAACAATCGCGGTTGCCAAGCCATTACGTAGGATCGTTCCGGTCTTAGCGGTGTCCAATAAGTATCGAATGGATTTGCGAACCGCTAGTGCCCGTTTCTTAATGATCTTGGTGGTCATGACTTCGGCTTCGTCATATTCCGGATAGTCAATGTTAACTTCGACGTTGGCTAACGTCTTTAAGATCTGGTGACGAAGGTTCTTGACCATTCTGGACAGCTTACCGTTCAACTGGTTCTGGGCGGCTTTATTGGATTGGTTAGTCTTAGCTTCAATGATATCCATGACGGCTTCGGACTGCGATAAATCAATTCGGCCGTTTAGGAAAGCCCGTTCGGTGAATTCACCGGGCTTAGCCATTCGAGCACCGTTACTTAATACGATCTGTAAGATACGGTTTGTAACCAGTAAGCCACCATGACAATTAATTTCCACGATGTCTTCACGGGTGTAGGTCTTAGGTGAACGCATAATAGACACCATGACTTCGTCGACTTCTTCGTTATGCTGCTGAGGGTCAACGATGTGTCCATAATTAATGGTATCGGTTGGAACTTTGTCCAAATTCTTGCCACGGTAAATCTTATCAATGATCTTGAAGGCATCCTTACCACTGATTCGAACGATCGAGATACCACCTTCACCAGGCGGGGTCGAAATTGCGGCAATGGTGTCAAAATCCTGGGTGGTTAAAGGCTGCATCTTTTTCTGTTTAGCCACATAAATCACTCCTTTAAAAAGAAAAAGCACTTTACCACGGACTAATTACGGAACGCGGATAAAGCACTTTCACTACTTCATCTATATTTAAATAAATTTCAATTCAATTTAACTATTTATACTGTAGATTGATTAAATTGGTTTGTCAATTTGACAAATTAAGATTACTTAGGGGCCACCACAACGGCACGGTAAGGTTCACGACCGGCAGAGTACGTCATAACGTGATCACTGTCTTCTAAAGTCTTATGGATCTTTTTCCGTTCAAAGCTCGGCATCGGATCTAAGTAAACTGGTTTACCAGTAGCAACGGCTTCTCGAGCGGTCTTTTCAGCTAACCGACCCAAGATGTCCATTCGGCGCTGACGATAATTAGCGGTATCCAATTCAACGTAAACGTGGTAGATACCCAAGCGGTTTAAGTAGACTTCACTCAATGCTTGCAAAGCATTGATGGTCAAGCCGTGCTTACCAATCAATAAGCCTTCCTTATCGGTCTTGAAGTCGATCTTAACTCGTTTACGGGTCTTGTATTCGGCTTTCATCGTGGCGTTGATGCCTAACAAACGAATTACTCGGCCTAGATAGCCTTCTAATTTCTTAATGGCTTCACGATTACGCTGACTTCGGCTCATTTCATTATCATTGTTGTGATCATGAACGTTACTTACGGCAGCGGGTTTCCGCTGTTTAATCGTGAAACTAGTTTGTGGTTGAGATTCAGAATTTGAAGCACGATGACTTGACGGACGACGATAACTCGAACTAGCTTGCGAACTGCCAAACGATTTTGGAGTTCGACGAGGTTTAGATTTCGGTTCAGGTTTCCGGCTAACGTCAACCTTAGCGTCCCGACGACCAATGCCAAGGAAACCATGACGGCCCTTTTGAATTACATTGATCTTCGCAGCTGAACGCTTTAGATTGAGCTGTTTTAAACCGGCCTGAACGGCATTTTCAACGGTCTTTCCGGTAAATACTGACATTAAATTCAATACTCCTTTTCAAATGAAGCTAACGAGTCCTATAATATCACACTTTATCGCGAAAATAAGTTTCCCTGGCAAACAAAAAAGCACCAATTAATTTTAACTGGTGCTTTAAAGTAATTATTAATTAAATTTAATGTCTGTTTTTGTGATTATGCTTACTGCGGGTAGCTCGACGAATTGCTTTTCTAATCTTACGTTCGTGAGCCTTGTGCTTTCGCTGACGAACAGAACGTTCTTTTCTGATCTTCCATGGGTTCTGGAAGATTAAGATCTGAACGGCACTGAATGCGTTGGTTACCACCCAGTATAGTGACAATGCTGACGGGATGTTTAATGCAGCGAAGAAAATGAAGATTGGCATCCCAATCATCATCATCTTGCTCATCCCGTTCATCTGCATCTGGGACTTGGTGGATAACCAGACACTAAAGAACGTAAATACCGCAGCCAGAATTGGTAACAGCAGATATGGATCTCGACTACCTAATCTTAGCCACAGGAATTGACCGGTTCGCAGAATATGAGTTCTCCAGATCGACTGATATAGAGCCCACAAAATTGGCAACTGGACCAATAATGGTAAACATCCGGCCAACGGGTTAACCCCAGCTTCGGAATATAGCTTCTGTTGAGCCGTCCGTAGCTTTTCCATGGTTTCCGTATCATGAGATGAATACTTTTTCTGTAAAGCCTTTAACTGAGGGGCAATCTTTTGTGTCTTACGCATTGTCCGCAGCTGATAAATCATCAGTGGCAAAATAATGATTCGGACAATAATGGTGAAGACGATAATCCCCATACCATAACTGTGCCCGAATGTCTTAGACAACCAAAGGATCGCTCGTGAAAAATTAAGAACGATGCCACCGTCCCATAGTCCGGTACTGTGTTCCGTAATCGGTTTATTACTACAAGCCGTCAGGAACAGCATCAAACTAAAGACAAATGACAAACTTAGCCATTTTTTAAATTTCTTCTTCAATTTGATTCCTCACGATCATTTGGGATTCGATTTTAATAATTTTGCTAAATTTAGGGCGTGGGTCAGATTTTTCTTAACGTCAGCCATCGACATTTTGTCAGCGCTCGGTCGAGCGATTACTAAGAAATCATAATCTGACTTCAACTGAGGCTTTAAATCAGTCAACGTTTGTCTGATCCGGCGCTTAACCCAGTTACGGTGAACGGCGTTTCCAATCTTTTTACCAACGGAAATCCCGACTCGCCAGTGCTTCTGGTCATTTTTCTTCAATTTATAGACCACGAAGACCCGGTTCGCAACTGAATCATGGGTATCGAAGACCCGCTGAAATTCAGTTTCTTTTTTTACACGATATGATTTACGCATGTTGCATCTCCATATCAAAAGGTCAATCGATCATTTTTTATGAAAAAAGGCCACTGAGACTCCCAGTGGCTTTTCAACTTAGTTAGTTATCAGAAACAGTTAATCTTGTGCGACCTTTTTTACGGCGACGTGAAATTACTTCGCGACCCTTTTTGGTTTGCATCCGAGCACGGAAACCGTGGGTACGTGCACGCTTACGTTTCTTTGGTTGGTAAGTACGTTTCATTACTAACCCTCCTTAATCGGCGTTTGACGCTTTAAAGTATTTCTTGTCTATAATACCACACTCGTCAAACTTATGAAATGTCATTCAAAATCATATCCAAATCAATTTAAACGACAGATATAACAATCTGTCATTCCATTATTTATAAATCCTCGTAAATTCATTACCTAAAAATATTTCAAACGTCATTCTGTTTTGGTTAAATTTGACCAAAATTTAGGTCATTATTAGCTGTTAATTCTGTGGATAACTGAATTTGTTTCATAAGAAATTTACTTAAATTGTCGATAATAATTGACAGGTTATTGACAGGGTTATCCACAGGATTACGAGTTTTAAACATCGTGTGAATAACTTGTTCACATGGTGTTCATAACTAGTATACACGACTCTATTATTACCGATATATCAATATTTATAGTACTATCAGTTATCCACAGTTGGTTGTCAATAACTCATTCCAATTCTGTTCTATTCTGACACTTATACACAAGGTGTCAATAATTTTTCCACACGTCGTGAAACACCAATTTTAGCAATCCACAACCTGTGGAAAACTCTAAATCTGAATGATAATATAAAATCGTAATTCATATAGGGGGAAAATAACTTGACGAATTATCAAACT